>JAGRJL010000107.1 GCA_020442775.1 Lysobacterales bacterium
GAGACGGTCGCGGTCCCGGAACAACTGCTACCACCCGGCAACGCCTATGTGCTGGAGGTGCGCGGCGACTCGATGATCGATGCCGGCATCTTCGATGGCGACTTTGTGGTGATCGACTCCGATCGTCAGCCGCAACGCGGCGACATTGTTGTCGCCCTGGTTGATGGGGTGGAAGCGACCCTAAAGCGTCTGGGCAGGCTGGGCCCGCCCATTGTGCTGGAGGCATCCAATCCGGCGTATCCCCCACAAATACTCGATCCTGCTCGCGTGGTGATCCAGGGGGTGCTGCACGGACTACTGCGTCGCTACTAGCCTGCATTTCTCATCCCTTTCCTGCCGGGAGGGGCGAACTGCGCAGGATGGCACCTCCAGCTTCCGTCCATTGACTCGAATCGTGAAACGGTGCCTTTGCCGTCCTTGGGGTCCGCTGACCGCACCAGGCCACGTTGTCGCCGCCGTCGCGACAGAGAGATTTGAGAAATCCGGGCCGGCCAGCTGCGCTGGCGGGGCGATTCTTGCTCGTCGCTGAGCGAATTGTGAATATCTGCTTCGCCGCTAAAGCAGCGAAATGTGACCGTTCAGCGAAGAATCAGTGATGACCACCTCGAAATCTTCGCCGGAACTGTGCGATGGTTAGCAGTATTCCTGCTGCGCATTCATCTCCGCTCGGTTTCAGTTCGCCCTGCCGGGGCGACGTCCCTTAGTGCGGCTGATGAGTATGGCACTGGACAATAGTTGGTTAACTCTAGGTTCAGCGCAGAACATGCTGAACCGTACAAATCACGGGGATTGCAGATGAAGATTGGCCTTGGATTGCTTGCGGGGGCGTTGGTTTTGGCTGGGGGGCCCACGCAGGCTCGGGTCTACATGGTGGACAACGCCGAACAACTGGTCGCAGCGATCATTGCCAGTAACGAAACGCCAGAACCGGATCTGATCGACATGGCCCAGGGGCTGTACGTGTTGGACCAGCGCTCCAACTACGGCGCCGGCATCCCGCCAATCGTCGGTGACCTCCACATTCGCGGCAATGACAGCGAACTGCGGCGCTACGACTCTCGTGACTACGAACTGCTGAATGTCGCCGAATCCGGTCGTCTACATCTCAATCGCATCACCCTGGCGGAAGGCTCGGCCGGAGCGATTACCAACCAGGGCATGATGACGCTGCGCCACGTCAGGATCGTGGACAACAGCACTGCCGACCGTGGCGACGCGGTGATCAACAACTCAGGGCGGCTGCAGCTGGACAACGTCGTCGTCGGCTACAACCTGGTCGATGCCGCCAGCGGTCGCGCCAGTATGGTGATGAACACGGGTACGCTGAGCATGGTCGACACGCGCTTTGTCGACAATCGGCTCTCCACCCGCCATCCCGAAGCCAACATCGCTTGCGCACTGATCAATCATGGACGCGCAGAGTTGCGCCGGGTCAGCATCAGCGGTTGTCTGGCTGAGCAGCTGGATCTGACGTCTGCGCCAAAGGCAGTGCTCAATGCCGAAAATGGTGCACTGCTGGTCGAAGACCTGCAGGCAGAGAGCGTTCAGCTGCAGCTTTACGGCTCCCCGATGACTGCCGCCCTGGATTGAGCTTTCGGGGATCTAGGTCCCCGGTGCTCTCCGCCCCGGCACACAGGTCGACCTTCGCAAGATTATTGCGACTGAGTGCTACAGCATTCGGTGCCATGTGCGCCGAGTTTGTGCCAGTTTCGCGGGCTGGCCGGCTTGGGACTCGCTGAATCCTCTCCCATGACGCCAGTCATCTGGGGTCTCCGGCAGAGGATGTGTCCCGGGCAGGCATTCGCAGTTGTTCGCCAACTGCATGAACTCTCGCCGATCGCTCGGGCGCGCCCCGAGCCTGATTTCCCTTCTTGCGCGCATCCCGATGCCTATTGCCTGGAGCGCGCACCCACCGCGGCATTGTTCGGAACTGGAAAAGCTCAAGTGAACGCTGAGTGCTTCGCTTTGGCAGTCAGGTGGCTGGATCCAGGTGGGCCTCAGGCGCCAATGTCGGGGATGCTGCGCGCCACCATCGGGCGCGCAGCGTAGAGCATCACTTGATCAGGCGAATGGTCATCGGGTAGCGATAGGTTTCGCCATTGTTTGCCTTGATGCCGCCAATGATGGTGAACACCAGCGCGGCGATGCCGACCACCGGCAGCAGCAGCATGCCGATCAAGACAAACATCAGCACGATGCAGACGATCACGGCGATCGCGACAGTGATCTGGAAATTCAGCGCTTCCTTGCCCTGATCATCGACAAAGGGGAATTCCGCCTTCTTGATCTGCCAGACGATCAAAGGCCCGAGAATGCTGCCCAGAGGAATCAGGAATCCGATGAGCGCCGAGAGGTGGGCAAACATCGCCCATTGTTTGGCTTCCGGACTCAATCCACCGGCATCGGGCGCAGTTGGGGCGGGCGGCGGTGCAGGGTTCGCGTTGTTTTCTTCGCTCACGGATTCCTCCTTAGGGTGGATAGTCAAGATGGATCGGCGCTAACTCTCGACCGATCTTGCGCTCAGGTCAAGATCAAGTGAAGAGTTGCGCCGTCAATTCAAATCCAATCTAACGCTGAATTCGGCGAATCGGGGACAGACTTGTCGCACCGCCAGTGCGCAGGAAGGTCCCGAATCCCCGCTCCGCTCCGTGCTCAGCCGATCTCCATCGAGGTGACGCCGTAGATTCGATCGTGCGGCAACTCCGGCGCAGGCCCCTTGTACATGCGCGCGCACTCGAACTTCACCTCCATCTCGTGTGCAGCAGCGAGCGCCAATGCGGCGCGATGGCAGTCCGGCACATCGAGAAAGACCGGCTGTGCCGCGCTCACTCGCGAGCGCAGAGCCCCGAGGAGCTGGTCCGCTGCGGCCGGGTCGTCGGCATAGAGTGGGCCGATCTTGGCGCCTTCCAGACAGGGCCTGCAAACCCCAATCGCGCGCAGTCGGCCCTCCTTGTAGAGGCCTAGCGCGGCTGCTTCGGGCTGGTTGATCCAGCGCTTGAAGAAGGCTTCTCGGGCGGACGGGAAAAACGGAGCCAGATAGCTCATCAGCTCTTCGAAAGGCAACTCGCTCAGCTCCACGACCCCGGACCCATCGGCTTCCCCACCGCCCTGACAGGCAAACCTGAGATGTCTGTAGGCAAGCCGGAAACCGGATTTCTGGTAATTGCCAATCTGTTCCACAACCCCATCCAGACCCACAACACAGCCGTGCAGATAGTTCAGGCCGGCATTCCACAGGCGCAATCCGTGACCCTGGCCGCGAAACTCCGGTCGCACGATGTAAAACCCCAGAAAGCCGAAGCGGTCGTCGTAGCGCACCACTGATATGCAAGCGATGGGCTGAGCATCCAGCAACCCCACCAGAAAGGCGTTCGGGTCGGCTGCCAGATAACAGTCCGCATCTACTACCCCCGGGTTCCATCCTTCTGCCGCTGCCCAACTGACCGCCAGATCAACCTCAGCGCGAGTTGCTATCCTGATTTCCAGCGCTTCCCTGCTCATCCCCACCCCTCCGATCGCTAGACACGATCAAACTCTTCAAGATTCTCCAGCAGCTTGTAAATGCTCTGCTCCAGCGCCTCCCGGGTTTGTGCCTGTGACAGGTGGCGCATGCTGTCGACAATCGCGATCCACCAGCGCATGTGCCGCGCACTGAGCTGTGCAGCAATCGGGATCATGTCGCGGACCAGCCCAAGCGCATCGATCGCTTCGCGCTTGAGTGCGAGCATCCCGGACAATTCCAGATGGATGCTCTGCAGTTCGCGCATGAAGCGGCGCACGACCTTGGGGTCCTGCTCCAGCGTCAGGGTGGACGCGGGCTCGGCGTTGGCAGGCAGCAGCGCCAAGTCCAGTGCGGAGAGGATTCCGCGCACTGAGCCACGCAAACTCAACCACAATTCCCGCTTGTGCGCGCGTTCCCGAGAGCTTTGCAGCAGGCTCAACAGGCCAACCATGAAGAAGCCTTCGAGGCAGAAGCCGATCAGCTCCGGGACCATGTTGTCCTTGAACGGCCCTTCCATCCCCGGCATGGCGAAGTAGTAACCAAAGCCCAGGACACCCAGACCAAAAAACACCATCGGCGCGATCAGCGCCAGGCTGCTCGAACGCATGGGCTTATTCATTGCTGCCATCGTCGGCGAGTGCCTGCACTACCCTCGAAATCTTGGTTGCCTCTGGCGCGGTCAGGTCCAGCGGCAGGTTGGAAATAAACACCGTCACCCCTTCGCGCAAGGGAACTGACACCAGGTCCAGCTTGCGCTCGCTGGTTGCCAGGACGATCTCCTCCAGGGCCTGGGATTCCATGGAGTGCTCGCGGCCATAGGCGCCTTCACGCTTGTCACGACGAGCGCTCTCACCGCCCACAGACACAAAGCCGCTGGGCGCGCCGAGCCAGCTGAGATAATCGGTGAGCGCCGCCTGGACCCGAGTCTTGTACAGCTCCAGTACGTCGGGCCGGATCGTGCTGCCCTCGATCTTGTGCAGTCGAGAGCACAGGTCATCGACGTCGATCAACCGGATGTCGTTGCGCTCGTTGAGATTGAGTTCGGTAAACAACTGCTCTGCAGCGGCGAAACGGCTTTTGGCAACTGCCGCGTTCAGCAAACCCTGTTCCGGGGCCTGACGCAGAAATTCCAGCAATCGTTTCGATGAGTAGCTCTCGTCCGACATCAGACTCGTCTCCATCCACTCGCCATGGCTCCTAGTGCAAGGATATAGCACCTGTGCCGATCCTGGCCGCGCCCACCGGACCTGGCCCTGGCGCCCAAAATCCGGCCCGCTGACGTATCCTTGCTTCAACGACCCGTAGGGATGAACAAGCCAGTGAGATACCTGCCTATCCTGGGAGCCTGGCTGGCAGCGATGGGCGCAAATGCCTGCGCATCGACCGTGACCGTGAGCGCGGTGAATCCGCTGGCCGGCAGTTTTTCCGCGTTGGTCGAAGCAGCCGATGGAGGGCCGGCATATCTGCGACTGGATCAGCCCCCCTTCAGCGCCTTTTCAATCCGTTTCAAGGCAGATTTCAGCGATATCGCCGGTCAGTTCGACGGCAGCGTGCCGGCACTTGCGCTGTTGGACACCGAAGTCGAGCAGCGGATTCGTTTCCGACTGATGTTCCTGCCGGACGGTATCCTGTTCACCGACGGCGTCGAGACCGCCTTTGCAACCGTCAATCCGGAGCAGATCGGGCCGGGCATGCACGGTTACGAGCTCAACATCGATGTTGCCGGGCAAACCGTGTCGCTGCTCATAGACGGCGTGCCCAGGGCAAGCTTCAACAACGACTTCGCCCCTTCAACCAGTTTCAACCAGCTGCGTTTCGGGCTGACCGCCGGCGTGGCCGGCGCAGGATCGATGAAGCTGGATGATTTTTCACTACAGCTGAGCGGACAGCCGGTTCCAGCGTTTTTTGATGACTTTGAAAGCGGCAACACATCGCTGTGGACGGCAACGATTCCCTGAGTGCTGTCCAGCCATCGGCAAAACACCCACATTGACGCGATGCTGGCGTTCAGCCGTTTGCCCAGCCAAAATGACGGCCCTTCAATCGCTGACTCGAGTTCCTATGCGCCGCGCAATCTCAGTTGTTTTTTCACTCGCTTCACTTTTCGGTGTTCACACTGCGGCGCTGGCGAATGAGCCGGCTCAGACCACTGAAAGCCAAGGAGATCATCGCGTGCAGAGAACAGATACGGGCCTGGAGTATGAGGTACTGACCGACGCTGAGGGTCCTAAGCCGATCGCAATCGACACCGTCACTGTGCATTACAAGGGCATGCTGACCAATGGTCACGTGTTTGATAGCTCATACGATCGCGGTGCACCGGCAACCTTTCCGCTCAACCGGGTCATCAAAGGCTGGACCGAGGGTCTGCAACTGATGTCGGTTGGCTCCAAGTACCGCTTCACCATTCCGCCCTACCTGGGCTACGGCGCCAGCGGTGCTGGCGCGGCGATTCCGCCGAACGCGACACTCATTTTCGAGGTCGAGTTGCTGTCAATCAACTGACCCCGGCGCCAGGCCGCCCCACTCACGCTCATTGAGCGCCCGATTCGGGCGTAGCGCTGTCCCGGTACTGGAACACCTGCTCCAGCGGGCAATTGAATTCCCTGGAGATCCGGAACGCGACTTCCAGCGAAGGCGAATACTTGCCCGCCTCGATGGCGTGAATGGTTTGTCTGGTGACGCCGACACGATCCGCCAGCATCTGCTGGGTCATCTCCTGGTGCGCAAAGCGGAGCTGGCGGATCTGATTGAGAACCCGACTCTTGCCCTGGCCCATCGTCACAGGCCGGCTCGGTAGTCGGTCAGCTGAAGGGTCAGTTTGGTGGTCTCGGCGAGCAACATGGCCAGCAGCAACAGATGGGCAATCCAGAACAGCTCAACTCCCATCACCATCAGCGTAATCGCGCTCAGAGTACCAACAGCGAGGATCCAGGCGCTGCGGCTGGCGGCGCGCCATCCTATCAATCGGTCGCGCTCGTCCGGGGTCTCCGGGCGGCTGATGAGTGCCGCAGCGATATGAGCGACCACCTGGACCACCACCAGCAGCACAACGGTGGAGATGAACAAGGGAACGTAGGCCCCGATTTGCGTTTCCCCTGATTCCCACATGCGCCAGGCAGCGATGAAGTAGTACCCCAGTACGCCGATCAAGCTGAGCAGTTGAATCCAGATGCTGCGCTCGTGGAATGAGCTATTCATGTTCCCTCCGGTCTTTGCGACAAATTTAGTTGACTTGAAGTAAAGTATTTTTTACTTCACGGCGCTTGTCAACTGCCGATGGGCGGGATCGGTGCCATCCCCGCGCCTGGCCTTTGAGACTACCCCTGTGTTCTGCTTGACCGGGTGCGCCAGATGGGAGCGGAAAATCCCGATGTCAGACAAGTCCTTGGAGAAGCGCGTCAGCAAGGGACGCGGAGCCGGGGCAGATGGACTGCTCAGCGATACCGAGTTCGTTCATGCCTTGCAGCAGCGGGAAATGATGATCGAGCGCTGGATCAACCGGGTTCGCGCGACTTATCTCATCCTGTTCACCGTGGTTGACACATTCACCCTGTCGCGTCAGGACACACTGACGCTTGAGGTGGCCATTTCCATCGCGAGCCTGGTCACGGTCTTCGGCGCTTTCGTCTGCTTCATCGATCGATGCACCAGACCACCCGCGTATCGGCCTTGGGTGAAGTATCTGAGCATCAGCTTTGAATATGTGATGTTTACTGGGGTTATCGTCAGCTTTTATGGTCGCCAAGAGTTCCAAAGCTTCCACTCACAAGGCTGGATTGTCCTGCTGGCCGCCAACTTCATGCTGATCAATTTCCTGAGTGCATTGCGCCATGGCCGCTCGGTGATTGCCTTCAGCACCGTGCTCACCATGGCAGCCAACGGCATTTTGCTGAAGCTGGGTGAAATCGAAGAGGACCTGGTCGTCTACGTGCTGATCTTGAGCCTGGTGTCAGGGCTCCTGAGTCTGCTGGTATCACAGAGCCTGAGTGCGCTGTTTGTCCGCTTTCGTCAACGTGAGCGACTTCGAAGGTTTCTTTCCCGCGACGTGGTGAGGAAGCTGGACGACGGGCGCATGACCCTGGCATTGGGGGGACAGAGTCTGGAGGTCACGATTCTGATCTCAGATCTTCGTGGATTTACACGGCTGGCCGAAGGAAAGGATCCGCAGTTCGTGGTCGCCGCACTCAACACCTATCTGACGACCATGACCGAGGTCGTCTTCAAGCATGGTGGAACCATCGACAAGTTTCTCGGGGATGGCATCCTTGCGGTATTCGGCGCGCCGCTGGCCAGAGATGACCATGCATGCGCGGCCTTGATGGCAGCTGTCGAGATGCAACGGCGCCTGGGTGATCTCAATGCGCGCGCGCTGCCCGGTGATCTGGGGCCACTGCAGATGGGGATCGGCCTGCACAGCGGAACCGTGGTTGCGGGAAACATCGGATCGCTGGAGCGTATGGAGTACACGGTCATAGGTGATACGGTGAATCTGGCCGCGCGCATTGAAAGTCTGACCAAGCAATACCAGCGCGAAATTCTGTTCAGCGAATCCCTGTACCCGGCACTACCGCCAGACCTGAGCGCAAGCTTTGTTGCGGAAACCGCAGTTCGCGGCCGTCAGGGATTGGTGCGACTCTACGCCATTGATGAACCGGCTGCGGCCGGCGCTTGAAGATCTCTTTCACAACGGAGATGCCGAGATCCTGAATGCCGCCGATCAACTTGCCCAGGCCTTCGGCCTGGATGCAGCCACCGCGCTCGCGGAACCGTTTTGCAAACGGATAGGGGGCATCCAGTTCAGTTTCCAGGCGTTCGGAGGTCGCAGCGATGCGGGACCATGCCTGGCCTTCTGCAATAACCGGGTCGGATTACTGCGGCGCTGTCAGCAGCAATTCCTGTGGCGGACAAAGTCGGCCGATGATGGACTGGCGGGTTGGCGCTCACTCGGCGAGCGGCTGCAGGATCCGGAACGGTTCCTCAACGCCAGCCCCAGTTGGCCAGATGGCGGTCTGTGGGCGCTGCAAAGACAGCTGTGGCGGATGACCGGATTCCAGTTCGAGCGTCCGCTGGGTTCTGACTTCTTCTTTGGCGAAGTCGAGCTGCGGCAGCATTTCCGGATGCCGCTGTTGGGAAGCATTCAGAGCGGCGTGCTTGCCAATGCCCAGGTGGAAGCCTATCTCGCCCATCGGGCGAATTGTCGCTTTCTGTGCCTGTTTGTTGGCCGCTACACGCAGGGTGTGGGCAGTATGGAAGGTAGTCGACGAACCCTGGTTCCGCTACCACTGGAACCGCTGGGCGCCGCCCTGCGACAGCTGTAGCTGGACGTGACCGAGGCCGTCCACTTGGGAAGTCTGCCGCTAGCGCCGGCGCTCGCCATCGCCGCCGTGGCGGCAATAGCTGCCGCTGCCGGACAGATCCGGCGATACGCGCGCGGGGAGACTGACCTGATCGGAGGTGCTTACTACAGCGTCGCCCATGTGGCGCTTCCGGCCGCTGCGATCTGCGCGGTGTTGTTTCTGGGGATCGGCTTGAAGCTGATTTTCGGGGTGTCTTTCATCAACCAAGGCCTCGCCGGCGCTGCGGTGCCGGTTGCCGTGTTGGCAATGGGCGCCAGCGTGCTTTCGGTCACGACCTTCCTCGCCGTGGCGCACGCCATCAAGAAATAGTCCTTTCCCGGTTCCCGGATCTCTCGGGTATGCTGTTGAATAATCGAGCGGAATGCCGAGGTAGCCATGCGCACCTCAAGAGCAGAGTGGATCTGGCTCCTGCTGTTTGTGCTCAACGTCGCAACCATATATTGGTGGGTGACCCGAGACATTCCTGAGCGCGAGCCCGCTGCCGTTGCTTCCGCCGATCAGCAGCCATCTGCGCCGCCTCCTCCACAGCATCCCAGAACCGCACTCTACAAACAGCAGGGCTGCTGGCTGCCGGAATTCCGCATGGCTCCAGCCACCAATGCCGAAGCACCTGATCGTTCCGCCTGGCGCGGCGCCGGCGCATCCGGTGATCAACTCGCGGAAGATCCCTGCGGCAACGTCTGGGCACTCTGGTTCAACAGCTGGTCAGTGTTTTCGGGCGCCAGCCCCGGAAAGGTGGGTCGATTGTCGCTGCCCCGTGACGGGTTGATAGCCGAGCTTGCCCGCAGCGGAGTTTCCGCCTTCTTGCCGCTGACGGACGGCTTCTGGATCGTTGGCAGAAACGGGGAGGTCTCCCGGTTCTCTGACCAGGGTTGGCATAGAGAGCTGCAGTTGGGCCAGCGTTGCGAGCCTGCTCAGTTGCTGGCCTTTGGCGACGAGTTGTGGCTGAACTGCCTGACTTCGCAGGCTCCCCGACTCTTGCATCGCCCAGGCGGCGACGCCGACTGGAAAACGCCCGCCAACGCACCCTCTGGGCCGCGATTTCTGCTCCGCAGTCGGGATGGCCGCCTGCTTGCGCTTGGACTCGGCGAGATTGCCGAACTGGAATCCACGGCGCATGGGTGGAAGAGCCGTCCGGCGCCCTTGCCCTTGCCGACCCGCGAGCTTCGCGCTGATGCCGATGCACAAGGTGTGACCGTTGCAGCCGGCAGCCAAATCATCGTTGTTGGGGCCCAGGGAGAAGCGCGAACCCTGGACTTGTCAGACGGCCAGATCAGCGGACTTCTACGACTGGACCCCGAGCGGCTACTGGTCAGCGTGCGCGGAGAAGGCCTGAACTACTTTGATGACCAAGACTGGCATCGCTGGCGCTTCGCTCACGGGCTGCCGGGCTCAGATGCCCGTGACCTGCTGATTGATTCGGCGTCGCGGCTGTGGCTAGCCGGTCGCCCGGTCATCACCATTGACGCCGAATCGGCCTTTGCCGCGATCACTCGTTTGTCCAATCCGCTGGCGCTGGAAGGAACGGTCTACGCAGATGCCTGTGCGGCGGCCTCGGCATTATTGGGAAGAGCCTTGCACGATGGCCAGGTCGCCCAGGAGCGGCTTGATGGTCAGCAGCGAGTGTTCTTTTCCGGCACTCAGGTTTGCCCCGACCCCTGGCGTCAGGATCTTGAACCGCTGTTTTTCCGGCGGCAGGCAGACGGAGCGTTGCTGCAGGTTCCGTACAACGCCCACAACAGGCGAACTCGTTGTTCGAAGCAGTGCTTGGAGCGTGAGGTCGCCGAACTGACCAGACAGTGGACGTTCACCCTTTATTTGCCCGAAGGCCCAGGTGCGAAGGCGCCGATGACGCCCCGTCTTCTGCCTCCACCAACCCCCTTGCCGCTGCAGTCACCGGGCCCGGAGGGTTTGCTGACTACCAGCGGAGACGTTTGGATCGCCTCTGCCGATGGCGTTTTCCAACACGACGGAGCTGGCTGGCAGCGCCATGACATCGGCTCGGTGCGCGCGGTCAATCAGCTGGTGGAGGATGACTATGGTGGAGTCTGGCTGGGGCTGAGCGTCCCCTCACAGTCAGGGACCTCGCCGCTGCAACGCTGGAGCGGCAGGCAGTGGGACCCGGTGGCGCTCACCAATGTCAGTCAGATCAGCTTGCTTGCCGCCTTTCCCGGCGGGGTGTTGGCCGGCGGCTTCAACCGCCTGCTCCAGGTCGACACCTCCGGTCATGTTGAGCAGGCATTCGGAAAACTGCCCAGTCGCTCTGGTGGTGCTCATATCAGCGTGGATGTGGCCAGGATGCTCTGGTTGAGCCGTGTGCCTGGCGAACACGGTCTGATTGTGCTCGAGGGAGGCCGCTCGGGTCGGGTCAGCACCCGTGAAGGCTTGCTCATTGATCAGGTTCGCGCGACCGCTCACGATCAGCAGGGCCGGGTGTGGATCTGGTACCGGGACGGCCGTGTCGGCGTCTATTCACGCTTCGAACTGATCAAGCGCGCTCGCTGGTACAGCCCCAGCCTGATTGATTGGTGAGTTTGTCCTGGGGCCTTCGTCAATTCCGGGCTCCGGTTCAGCGCTCACCACCCAAACGCTCAGCTTCCGGTTCAGGGCGTCAACGCCAGCGTGCTCACCGCATACAGCAATGCACCGTAGGCCAGCGCAATGAATGCCGTCCAGAGGATGGTACCTCGTGCCCTCGTCCTGCCCATGTTCGGAATCTCCTCGTGTCTGCCGTATCTGACTGAGGCCTAGAATCGGTGGCAAATGTGCAGTGAGTTTGGAGAAAACGAGAATTGAGCGTGCACCTCACTGGGCGACTGCGGCGAAGAGAGCCCAGGTCTGACCCGGGCAAAGTCAGGAAGCTGTCACAGCGCTGGAATGGCGGCCTTGCTAAGCTGATCTGGGGTGCCGTTGAGCATGCCCAATCCGCTCGTTCGAAAAACCGAAGGCGTTGCTGATGATGCCGATGGATCTGATTCTGCAGCTATTTTCGTTGAAGGGGCGAAAGTCCCGCAGGTGTCCGCACAGTCCTCTGCGGCACCGTATCGGGACAGGAACGCTGGGAATCGCACTGTTGTTTGCGACACCGGCCGTGGCGCAACTGCAGACCATTCCCGGCAGCATCAGTACGCCCTACCCCACCGCAGTTTCCATTGCCATCGAGTGGAGCTTTTCCGGTGACGATAACGGCAACGGCGAAGTCAGCGTTCGCTATCGCCCCGTCAGCGGCGAAAGCTGGCTGATCGGACCTCAGCTACGGCGAATCGCCGCAGGCAGCAATGGGGCCTTCAGCTGGAGCAATCGGCATTCCGGCAGTCTGTTCGACCTGAATTCCAATCAGGCCTATCAAATCGAACTCACCCTGATCGACCCTGACGGCGGCAGCAGCATCCAGACTGTCACCGCGCTGACCCGCCAGATCCCAAAGGCACTCAACACCACAACCGTGCTGCCAGCAACTCCGGGAACCCTTTCAGCAGTATTGGCGTCTGTGCAGCCGGGCCAGATCGTGTTGCTGCAACCGGGCAGCTACAGCGGCTTCAGCATTGACGTCAGTGGACAGCCTGAGGCGCCAATCGTGGTACGCGCGCTGCCCGGCGCCCAGATCAATGGCGAGCTCGGGATCTTCCTTCAGCATGATGTGATGCTGGAATCGCTGGTAGTGAATGGCCGAATCCGTTTCAACGGCTCGGACCGGGTGACGATTCGACGCTGCGTCGTCAACGCCAGCCCGAACCAGTTCGATGGCGACGGCATTGTCAGTTTTTTGCGCTCAGAGTCTGCCTACATCGTCGACAACGTCGTTCTCGGCACCACCCAATGGACCGAGGCGGCGATGGGCGCGAGCGGTGCGAACAGAGGTGAAGGGATTGTGGTGACCGGCCCTGGACACCTGATCGCACACAACCGCGTCAGCCACTTTCGCGACAACATCTCGCTGATGGAAGACGGCAGTGCGGTGGACCAGTTCAGTATCGACATCTATCGAAATGAGCTGAGCCAGGCAGCAGACGACGCTATCGAGGCAGATTTCTGCTTTCACAACTGTCGTATCAGGGAGAACCGGGTCACCAACGCCTTCGTTGCCTTTTCCTCGCAGCCCGGACTCGGTGGACCGACTTATTTCATTCGAAACGCTGCCTATAACGTAGCCCACGTTGCCTTCAAGCTCTATCGCAGCAGCGACGGCGACGTATTGCTGCACAACAGCGTGGTCAAGGCGGGCGATGCACTGGGTCTTTATCCAGGGGTTCCCGTACGAAACACCTTCGCACGCAACAACCTGTTTCTGGGAGGCCCTGGCAGCGTCATCAATGGCTTTGCCAATGGCAGCGGGAGAGTGATCGATTTCGCATCCCTGGAGTTGGCCGGCGCGAGTCTGAACTACAACGGCTATGGATCGGCGACCAGCGCCTTCGAAGGACGCCTTGGGCCGATCAGCTTCAATTCCCTGGCGCAGTTGCGAGCGCTGACTACCGAGAGCGAGGCGAGCGCAGTTTCGCTGGCCGATTTCCAGGCGACGGTGGGACAGCCCAACGACCCTCTGCAGATCTATCCCCAACAGGACCTGCGCCTGCAGGCAGCGGCAGCCGGTGTTGACGGAGGTCAGCCGATGGCCGGGATCAATGACGGTTTCAGCGGCGCCGCGCCGGATCTCGGCGCATACGAGTTCGGGGTTGATCTACCGGTCTACGGTCCGCGCGAGCGGCTGCTGATCGATGGCTTCGAATAGCGCTGGCTCTACCCTGCCTCAGGGCAGTCCCGAACCCGCCTTTTGCTGATGAAAGCTGGCCACTTGATTCCTGCCGGCATTCTTCGCGGCGTAAAGCGCCTTGTCCGCCTGTACGATCAGCGCCTCCTTGGTCGACTTCGGGTCGCTTTGGGTCCAGGAGGCCACGCCCAGGCTGATGGTGATCTCCAGCTTCTTTTCGGCGTAGGGAACCGGGCTGGCCGCCACCCGCTTGCGGATAGATTCAGCAATGGTCCGCGCGTTCTCGGGCTCGCATTGGGTCAGAATCACCGCGAACTCTTCGCCGCCATAGCGGCAAAGAATATCGCTGTCACGCAGGCATAGTTTGACCACATTGGCCATGTGTACCAGCGCGGCATCGCCGGCCAGATGTCCGTAGCTGTCATTGAAACGCTTGAAGTGATCGACATCGAACAGGATCAGTGACAGCGGGGCCAGATTCTTCTGATGACGGCGCAGTTCGTCGTCCAGCCGGGTCATGAAGTAGTGTTTGTTATAGACCTGCAGCGCCTTGTCCATCTGCGCCTGACAGTAGAGCTCCTCGTAGTAGAGCTGGTCAGGACTGTCGGCAGCGATGAACTTCATCCGGCTTTCGCCGATCGCGATCAGGTCCTGATCCTTGAGCAATACCGCCTCGATCCTTTCCGCATTGACGTAGGTTCCATTGGTGCTGTTGAGATCGCGCAGTTCGAAACGCTCCTCCCCCAGCGCGTTGATCACCGCATGCTGCCGGGAAACCCCGGCCTTGGCCAAGCGGACGTCCGCATCGTCAGCCCGCCCGATGGTGAGCGTGGTGCGATTGAGCAGGATCTTGTTGCCGGTCCCCACGCCGCGCACGACCACCAGACAGGCAGTCCAATCGGACGGATCGAGGGTCTCGTTGATGCCGGGAATGGTAAAAGTGGTTTGTTCGCTTTCGATCACCAAGCAGCTCTCTGACGCGACCAACCATAGGATACTCGTGATCCGGCGTGGATCTCACGCAGTGCTGACTCATGGCCAGGAACTCACTCCATGAGGGCCTCAGGCGGCAGCCGTGACTCCAGCGCCCTGGCGGCAGTTTCCTTGCCCGCCAGACGCAGCGCGCGGGCATAGTCAGTCAACAGGTCCGGCAGCTGCGCACGCTCGCTCTCGGCCACATCCTGATCGCCTTCGAGAATGGCAACCGCCTCGGAGTAGGTGCGCTCTGCATCGGCGTAGTTCCCCTGATCGCGCAGGCAGTTTGCCAGACTCCACCGGGTCAGTGCGCCGTAGTAGCCCGGGTTTCGATCCAGCGGAAAAATGGCCACCGCGCGGCGCAGCACCGGCTCCGCGCGCTGGTAATCGCGCAAGCCGTCACTCAGCACCCAGCCCAGATTGTTGAGCGCCTCGCCCACCCAGCGATGATCCTCGCCCACCGCATTTTGATAGACCGCGACCAGCCGCTCGAAAATCCCGGCAGCCTCTTCCCAGCGCCCCTGATTGGCAAGCAGCAGACCCAGCGGCTGCAGGCCACGGCTCAGATTGATGTGATCCGGTCCCAGCGAGCGTTCAACGATTCCGATTCCCTCCTCAAAATGCGGAATGGCCAGCTGCGGATGCCCGGTGGCCACTTGCACCTCGCCCAGCGCGAAATGGCTCTCTGCAATCGAGGGGTGGTCGGGTGCGTAGATCTGACGATTGATCGCCAACCCGCGTGTGAACATGGCTTCGGCCTGATCCGTACGACCCTGCTTGAGGAACACATCGCCGAGCAGGTGGAGGCTGGTTTCGACCAGAAAATGGTCTTTCCCCAGCAGTTGTTCGCGAATTCTGAGCGCGCGTGCCAGCACCCCTTCGGCCTCATCGATACGGCCCTGATTGGTCAGCAGATAGCCCAAATGAGTCAGTACCGACGCGACCTCCAGGCTATCGCTGCCGCTGGCTGCCTCCAGCGTACTGAGGGCGCTCCGAAACAGCGCTTCGGCTTCGCCCGGGTCGTCCAGCAGAAAGCGGGTCAGTCCAAGCTGCACTTGCGCCAGGGCCAGATCAGGGCTGTCCGGCCCAAAGCTCGTGCGCAGCACCGAAACCGCCTCCCGCTGCAGTTGCTCCGCTTCAGAGTAGCGACCCTGATCGGCAATCAGCGTGCCCAGCGCATTGAGGCTGCGTCCCACCTCCGGGTCCTGAGAGCCCAGTGCACCCCTTCGAATAGACAGTGCGGCCGACTCCAGCGGTTCGGCCTGATCGTACAGACCCAGGTTGTGATAGACCTCTCCCATGGTGCGCATGAGCTGCGCCTGCACCAGCGGCTGATCGGTCAGTTCACTGCGAATACGCTGAGCGGCCTGATCCAGCAGTTCCCGCGCGGTGACCGAGTTGCCGCGCGCGACGCCGGGGTCGGAAACCTCAAAGATGCGGGTCAGAAATGCCGACACCTGACGCGAGGTTTCAGCCTCTCGCGCCGCGCGAAGCATGGCAACGGAAGTGCCGACGATGCCCAGCACCAGTGCGAAAACCACCAGCACGGCAGAGATGACCCCCAGCCGGTGCCGCCGCACGAATTTTCGAGCCTGATAGATGACACTCGGCGGTCGGGCCAGTACCGCTTCATTGGCCAGATAGCGGCGCAGATCTGCGGCCAGGTCGGCGACCGTCGGATAGCGTCCCTCGCGCTCATCCTCGGTCGCCTTGCGCACAATCCAGTCCAGATCGGCGCGCAGTTGATCGGCGAGCTGTCGCGGGTTGAGCCGTCGCTGTTGGGAGATCTCGTCGAGTTCGTCCGGCGCCAGCGCCAGGATCCTCGCGGTCAGCCGCTGGGATGGCGGACGTTGGCCGCTGGCGTTGAGCTGCATCAGGGCGAGGCCGGAAAGATCGTGCGGTCGGACCCCCGCCAGCAGTTCATACAGAACGATACCCAACGAATAAACGTCAGTCCGCGTATCCAGATCATGATTCGCGCTGAACGCCTCCGGACTCATGTATGCGGGCGTACCGATCGCCCCCATCCCGGTCAGTTCAGCTCGCTCTATCAACGGCTGATCAACCGCCTTTGCAATCCCGAAATCGATAACTTTCGGGATTGCCACGCCGTCTACAACGGCGACGAGCAGATTGGAAGGCTTCAGATCACGATGAATCAGCCCCTTCTGATGAGCGTGCTGAACCCCTTCACAGACTTCGATGAACAAGGCAACCCGCTCCCGAACGCCGAGCCGATGTTCGTCGCAGTACTCGACCAGTGTCTCTCCTGGCAGGTACTCCATCGCGAAAAAGGGGAAGCCGTCGTCGGTCGTGCCAGCCTCGTACAGCGCCGCCACATTGGGGTGCGACAGACGAGCCATGGCCTGACGCTCGGCATCGAAACGCGCCAGCGCAACCGGGCTGCGCAGACTGGCATGAACGACCTTGAGTGCCACACTGCGTTGGACCGGTTCGGTCTGCTCACCCAGATAAACCGCACCCATCCCTCCCTCGCCCAGGACCTTGCGCACGCTGAAGGGACCAATCTTTCTGATTCCCACCTCGTGGTTCTGTTCCCCGGCACCCTGCCTTTCCAGCGGCGCAGTAGCCGCCCTCAGGTCCAGCCCTGGCTGCTCCTGGCATGAGTCATGATCCGGACTCATCGGGATCTGCGCGGTTTCCTCATGAGCCGAAGCGTCACGGTCGGGTTGTTCCGGAGGCGACGGTTGCGCTGACTCCAGATCTTTCGGCCCGTCTGCTGGCTTGCCGGTGGAGGCCATCCCTAGAGTGGTGTTCCGGAAGTAACTTGCACACGCCGCGTTTTTCCCCTGAATGCGGCGTTGCTTGTCGTCGCCATAGCGGCGCTATCCCTCCTTCTCTCGCCTTGCCTCAGGAAAAAATCCATCGAATCCATGTTCAACCAATCTACGGTTCACCACACTAGCCGAGTCTCCATCCCGAGTCTTTTCGGGCCATGCGATAGGCCTTCGCGTTGCGCAAGGAAGATCTTGCCCGCCGCTGCCAGACTGAGCTGCGCTGGCTCTGAATCACGGGCCCTGCCTACCTTGGCGGCCGGGTGACCCCGCTTCCGCCGCCCGGACAGACTGCCGCCATCAGCAGCACGGAGTAGCCATTGCCGTCGATATCGTATTGGAAATCAGCGCCGGCCAGGCCGCCGCCGTCTGGCCTCGCCAAACCGTTGCAGGTGGACAAGGTGGCGTACTGATTGATCTGGCCGGAGACGATGTTGTTGCCGATCTGGCGAAAGCGGAACACGATCTCGTTGGACAGCACCGTTCGTCCGAGCGCCTCGGCATCGGCCGCAGTGACTTGGCCGTCGTTGTTGGCGTCAATCAGCGTGTCGATGTAGTCCAGTCGGCCGGTCACCGAATTCCACTGTGGCTCAACCACGAAGGCACGCACTTCCACGACCGACTGGTCGATCGCCCCAAGGGGCTCCAGCGGCGTTGGTGGTCCGCCATCGACACGCTGCAGTGGCTGACCTTCACAGGACTCCGGCTCTCCGTCCATGTTGAAGACCACGGTGCCGACGCACGGATCCTGCAGACGAATATTGGAGAACAGAAAGCGCGGGACAATCATGATCGGGCTGACGCTGGTGCGGCCGTTGACGTCGCTCAGCTCGTAGCCCACCGAGTTGGTCAGCCCGGCCAGATTGCGGGCCTGACGCGGGAGCACCGGGACCCAGCCGTTGGCGAGCGTCTCCATGACGATTCCGACACCCACGTCGGAGAGGATCACCAGTCCCGGAAAGTCATCGTCAGCGCCGAACTGGACCCCGTCCTCGATCACCGTCTGCACCAGGTTGCCTTCGGGCGTCTGCTGCGGCAGTGGACCGCCAAATTCCGGGCGCAAATTGAAGCGACTGACCGGATCCCGTGTGAACGGGGCGCCGGAGACGTCCTCCAGAAACTTGTTGGAATCTCCCAGATCCGGGTAGAAGTCCAGAATTCGCTCGTCGTTCATGACCGCCGACGGGATGCTGAACGACCA
>JAGRJL010000108.1 GCA_020442775.1 Lysobacterales bacterium
TTGCTCTTGGTGATGCCCAGGTTGGCCTGCGGGGTCAGATTGGTGGTCGAGCTGGCGCTGTTGTTGCCCGCATTGGGGTCACTGAAGCTGTTGCTGATAGTCGCGGTGTTGCTCAGCATGCCGGTCGCCGTGGACAGGATGGTGCAGCTGGCATTGAAAGTGGCGGTACCGCCCACCGGCAGATTGACCAAGGCGTTGATGTTGCCCGATCCGCTAGCCGGGCAGCTGCCGCCACCGGCGCCGCTGCAGGTCCAGGTGCAGGCGGTGACCGCAGCGGGGAAGTTGTCGACCACTGTCGCCATCGTCGCAGCGTCGGGACCAGCGTTGCTGGCGATCATCTGGAAGGCAATGGTCGCGCCCCGGTACCGCATTGGCTGGCGCGGTCTTGGTGATCGCCAGATCGGCCTCCAGCGGGCGGCAGGCAGTGACGCTGACATCGTCGATGGCAGCACCAGCCAATTGCACTGTCGTATCGGAGGTGAGCCGGAAGGCGAGCTCCATGCTGCTGCCCGCCAGCGCATCCACCCGGGCCAGCCGCTGGCCCCAGCCGGCCGACTCGTTGATCGTGACGCTCGGGTTACCCACCGTGTTGGTCATGGTGGCGTCCTCCCACTCGAAGACGGTGACCGGATTGGCGCCACCGGCCTCACGCGCCTCGACCCGGTAGGTGTCGAAACTGGTTGACTCCATCTGATAGCGCTGCGACCACTGGATCAGCACCGGCGGCTGCAGTCCGGACAAATCGATTGCCGGAGACAGCAGCTCCTGATTGCTGGAAGCGTTGTAGGTGTTGTCCAGATCGGTCACAAAGCAGTTGCTGCCGCTGTTGCAGGTGGTCAGAGCGGTGAAGCTCGGCAGACCGCGCTCCCACTCGTCCTGGGTGCCACTATGGGTAAAGCCCGCATCGTCGGTTTCAAAGTCGGTGCTGTAGGCCACCTGCGCCGTGGTGCCGGCGGGACACATCGGCGGCGGCGGTGGTTCGCAGATGGTGATCGACCAGCCGGTCAGGGTGCCGCCATCCCCGCTGGCGTCGTCACGGATGTCCAGGGTCCAGGTGCCGCCGGCATCCTCGCCATCGAACCAGCTCAGCCGATAGTTCAGCTCGGGCTGGAACTGCACGCCATTGAGGAAGGTGTAGTTACCCATCGGCACGGCCGCTTCATCGTCCAGGATCAGGTTCACATCGACCAGCGAGGAGACCGAGGCACCGTTGTCGGTGAACAAGCCGTTGTCGTTGCCGGCCGGTGAACGCAAGTGAACGTCCAGATCCGGGACAAAGGAGTGGTTGAACTGCAGGCTGACGTTGAGGTCGGCAATCCGCGGATTGCCCGGCACGGTGATCGTTGAGCTGACCAGACCCGGTCCAGTGGGGATGGTTTGCGGTATATCGGTGCTGGTGTGGGTGGTGCAGACGCCGGGCTGGACCGGGGCCGGGAACACCACTACCGACATCCGGTAGGGACCCAGCGTGGTGTCAGCTGTGGTCACGAAGGCGGCATAGGTACCGCTGGTCGGCACGGTCATAACGAAGGCTTCGCTGTCCGCACCGGCTTCAGCGCCGTTGTCATTGACCGTCAGAATCGTGCCGGGCGCCGGGCCAAAGACACCCAATCCTGCGACGCCATTCCAGTTGCCGGTGCCGCGAACCGGATCTAGGTCCAGGCTGATGAACACGGTGTCGCCGGCGTTTGCAGCAAAGCTGTAGAAGTCCCGGTCGGTGGTCGCCGAGATGGTGCCGCTGACGTGCCCGCCCGCAGGCAGCGCCTGGCCGGGGAAGGTGTCGTTGGGCTCGGTTTCGGCAACCGGTGCACCGGTCGCGCGACGGAACAACAGTCGGTAGGGTCGCAGCTGATTGGTGGCCGAGTTGTGGTTGACCCGGACGAAGTAGGTGCCATTGGCCGGGATCGCCAGCCCGGCGATCGACGAGGACAGGGAGCCAAAGCCGCCATTGTCATTGTCGGTTTCCAGCACGGTTGCCCCATCGGTACCAAGGATGGTCAGGACGCTGTCGGACGAACCGTTGGCTGAAGAGGCGGTGGTGACCGCCGCGTAGATCAGGTCACCGGCGCTGGCACTGAAACTGTAGAAGTCCAGGTCAGCGTTGGGAAAGATGGTTCCTTCGATTCGCGCCGCACCGTTGGCATCGAGCACGAGGGGATTGGCCTCACCAAAGGTGCCGTTGGGTTCAACTTCCCTGGGCGTCAGCGGGTCGGTACTGAAATTCGGCTGCGCTGGCTGGGCGCTGGCCGACGCCCGATTGCCCACAACCTCGGGGGCGTTGTTGTCGTTGATCGCGACAATCTGTGGAGAGGCAAACTGTGCCCCGACTACGCCCGACCATGCGCCTACCAATAGCGCACACATCAAAACCGATGCCCGCATCACCACTGCCCCCATGCAAAAAGGGCCGGCAAGGCGCCAGCCGCAATATTGCGCATGCTAGCGCTTTGTGGTTCGCGGAAATATAGCTCCGAGGGCTCGGCGTGAAATATTTTTTCACCGCCGTGACGCGATCAAGGATTGGGAAGCGTCCGCTTGGGTCCTGCGGTGAATCGGGGCCGCGCCGAAAAACTCAATCGGCCGGATCCGAACCCGAAGGCGATGGCATCTCGAATCGCTGCAACGCCAGGGTCAGACACAGAATCACTGCAGACTCGCGGCCCTCGTAGTAGCCCACGTGCTCGTCTATTTGCGCAAAGCCAATCCGCTCATAGAAGCGGATCGCGCCGGGATTCCGCTTGCGCACCTGGACGAAGATCTGACCAATCCCCGCAGTGCGTGCCACAGTCACCAGCCAATCGACGATCCGCTCCCCGACGCCCCGGTTTCGGTATGTCGGCTTGACCGCCAGCAGGTCCAGGTTGGCGCTCTCCTCGCGGTAACTCATGATTCCGAAACCAATCAGGACCGGCCCGGCACAGGCCACCACCAGGTTCTTGTGTGGTGACTGCAGCGTCCGCCGCAGGCGATCCGGGGTGTAGCGCCAGTGCAGCCCCTGTTCGATCTGCTCGCGCGAGATCTGCGCGATCTCGATCAGATCAGCGCTGCGGGCGAAGCGAAGCTGGACCGGTGACGGGGGCATCGCCGGCCTCAGACAGCGATCACTGAATCGACGGCCGCACCTCGCCACCGATCCACGCCGACCATCGCAGTTGGCGCTTCGGCATTCACCCGGGTTCAGCCATTGCCAGCGCGAGCGGACGAGATGTCACCGGCTTCGCATCCGCGCGCTGCAGCGCCGCATCCACCGCGAAGCGCAGAATGGTCGGTGCGACATAGTGCCGGTGTCCGTGATCGATCAGGGCCATGTAAAGCCGTCCGAAGGCGTTGCTGGTCTGTACCCGATTGGCCAGATAGCAGCGCGCACCGCCCTCGCCGTCCAGATCGACCCGAACCGCGGTGCGAAAGCGTAGATGGCGATCATCGGCGCCCAGAATCACTTCTGCAGAGCGATCGCCAGCGCGAACCGCGGATGCGTGAACCGGAAACCCGGCAAAACGTGCGGCGCACGGCGGCCCAATCAGCGAGGACACCGGGCAGCCCAGGGTGGATGTGCGCAGACGCAGCGGCCGAACCAGCCAGTTGCGCAGCCGCATCGACCAGGTCACCCCCAGCGGCGGGTTGTTGACGAAACCATCCAGCAGGTCACCAAGCAGCTGGCTGGCGCTGGCGTAGTCATGCTCGTCGCGGTGCAGCTCCAGCAGGAAGCCGTCATAGTGTCTGGCCCCGGTCAGCAGGGAATGCAGCAGCAAATCCTCTGGCAACTCCGCAGCAGCAATCTCCCGGACCCGGCGCGCGCCAGCGTTACCGCCCTCATAGCCCAGCCGACCACGCCCACGCACCGCCGCCGCGCGCAGCGCGCCTATCCGGCTGCGAATTCGGCTCCCGAGGCTCGCCAGCCAGGTCGCCGCAGTTGGATCCAGCGACAGCAACACGGTGCGGGCGCGCTCCGCGGCAAAGCGGGCCGGGTTCAGCAGCGCCTCCACTGCCGGCGGCAGCGTTTGCGTCAGCGAGGGGATGGTCGCCTCGCCTCGCTGCACCGCGGCCCGTTCCGCGTCGCTCAGCGCGCCGCCCAACTCGTTGGGATGGCAGGAGAGCGCGAACAGCGCCGGCTGTCCTGACGCCGGCCGCTGGGCGATGAACTGATGCCAGACCCCGCCGCCGAAGCGCACCGTGAACAGGCTGTCGCCGGGGATCTGCACCACGTGCAGCTGGCGCAGGAAGGCTGCCGGATCAGCCGCCATCTGCTCAGGGGTCGCGGTGCTGAAGCGCAACTGTGCGCCGGAGCTGCCAGAGATTGCGGTGAAAACGCGCTCGCCCGCGTGGCAATGGAAGGGATGACCTTCGGGACCGACCACGAAGCTGAAAAGCGTGCTTGCGCTGCCCTGATCCAGGTGCATCGCGCCGATTCGGGCCGAAGGTTCATCCAGCGCGTCGACAAAATTCGCATGCCCGCGCTGACGCAGGCTGGCACCAGCAACCAGCGCACTGCCGGTGCCCAGTCCCAGCTGGCTGATCAGGTGTACCTCGATCGGCGCCCTGCCTCCCGGTACCGCAATCGTCGCGCTGGGATAGGAACGGGTCTGACGGATCATCGACAACATCGGATTCTCCAATAGAGCAAATCGGATCAGCTACTGCGCCTGGCACGCGCTTCGCGCTTGAGCGGGCCGCCCACCGGGCACACCTCGGCGGCCCAGGAAAACAGCGTGTTGGTGAGCTTCTCCGGCACCAGCCGGACGTACACGAACTGCCCACGCTTTTCGCGCGCAATCAGCCCGGCGTCCTCCAGCACCCGCAGGTGGGCTGACAGCGCAGGCGCGCTGAACTGGAACCGATCCCCGATCTCCCCGGCACTGAGCTCGCCGGCGCTGAGATAGGCCAGGATTTGCCGCCGCGCGGTAGAAGCCAGCGCAGTGAACACACGATCGCTAGACATATATTTAATTAATTATTTAATTATTGAGAAGCTTAATACCCGACACAACAGTGGTCAAGGTGGATGAAGGGTCTCCCTCAGGCGCCGCCAAACAGCCGCTCGGCCGGCTGAAACAGCACCCAGGAAGTCGCGATGTATTTGTCACCGCCCACGGGCCGGTTGCCGCGATGGGTGTGGGTGAAAGCGGCCGGGGCGATTAGCAGCGCGCCGGTTTGCGGCTGGATCGCGCGCCGCTGCTCGTAGAACTCGGTTTCCCCTGCGCTGAAGTCGGCGTTGAGGTAGACCGACCATAGCAGCACCCGATGCAGGGCCAGGCATTGCCCGTCGCCTGCCTGCGGATAGTTCTCGCAATGCCAGGCCGGGTAGCCGCCCTGATCGGCGAGGTACTTCTGCAGATTGATGGTGCCGGGCCTGAACATGCCGGCCAGCAACTTCTGCAGCGCCGCATCGGGCAGCGCCTTGATCGCGTCGGGATCGAGCAAGCGCTCCTGCCCGCTGGCCGGATCGCGCTGGCGCAGCGTCAACGGCCCGATCATGGTCTGCGGATAGCGCCGAACGTAGCGAACCAGCGCGCCCATCATCGCGTTGTTGAGGAAGTTGACGACATCTGCCCATTCGGGATGGTCGTCGATGCAGATGTCCAGACTGTGCTTGACCCGTCGATCTACCCCCGATGCGCTGCGCCCCGGCTGGGTGTTGCCGCTGAGCTCGAAGCGTTCGATCAGGGCCAGGCAGGCCGCGCCATCAATCGCCCCGGGGTACAACTCGATGTAGTCACTGTTCATTGCGATTCAATCCGTTGTCTTGATCGGCATCCATGGAGGCGTCTGCGCGCGCCCGCTGATCCCTCTGCGCCCCGCAGCGCGGTTGCTTGATGCGGCTGGCTGGTGGAGTGGATTGGGCCAGTCACAGAGTGGACCTCCTTGCTCGGAGCCCGGCAGCGTATCAGCCAGATCCGCGCGACCGGGAGGCCCCGCTGCGTGCAAGCAATCTCGATTGCGACGCTCAAGTCACTGCCGACCGGGTTGGTCAGTTGTCGATCGGCCGCGGCGCCAAATCGACCTGAATGGCGCCGCCAGGTAAACCTGGGCTCAGGCATCGCCCGCATTGCCGGGCAACAGATGCTGGCAGTAGCGCCATTCGTCCACCGACTGGTCGTCGATGTACACGTCCGGCTTGGGCAGAAATCCAAGAAAACATTCCTCGATCCCCAGCTCCACCGCCGATGCCCGCGCATAGTCCGCACCGCCGGAACTCCACAAATAAAGCGCATCACCCCGCCCATAAAGCGCCCTCACCGCCGCAACCACCGCCGGCATCGGAATCCGCTTGGTCCCGACGGAGCGGACCAGAGTGTCATCAACGTCTACAAACACCACTCGTTTTCTCATTGGGTTCCTCAAGGACCAGGATAAGCAATCTCAGCGTGAGACTACTCCTCAACTCCCCCGGCCGCGCTCGGTTCACGCCAGTGCCGTGCTGGGAGGCGCCGAAGGATCTCAGCAATCGCTCGATCTCCGCACACTCAGGCAACTACCCACGTAACGTGTGCAAAAGCGTCGCGCCAGTTGCGTGATCCAGAGCTTTGCCTAACAGTCAGATCATTCTCCGCAGAGTGCAGGATTACATGCGAAAGCTCAGCTTGATCGTCTTGTTGTCAGCGCTGGTTGCGCTGCTCGCCTATCGGGGCTATCAGGCAGTAGAGCAGCGCCGCCAACTGGAGCCGGAGATCGCCTACGCGCGGAAGATGCTCAGCATTCCGGTGCAGGAAGACAACGCCGGCTTTCCTCTGGCCGTCGCGATGCAGCCCTATCGTCAAATGCTGCTCAATGGCGACTATGCGGCGCTGGAGTCGGCTCATGATCGGCTGATGGAGAGCCGCGAAGCCCTCGCCGATGGTCGCCTGATGCTGGAGGCCTACTACGCTGGAATAACGACTTGCTGGCTCATCAATTGTCCAGACAAGCAGGCGCCAGAGCAGGATTGGACCCAAATGCGGGACGCGCTGGATCAATGGTCAGCCAACGGCAGCCCACTGGGCCAGCTCGCTCGGGCCAGCTTTCAGATGAGCTACGCCTGGCGCATCCGGGGTACCAAGTTGGCCCCGCGTACTCCACGAGACCAATTGGAGTCGTTCCAGCAGCTAATCGTCGAAGCCGAAGGGATGTTCGCTGAACTGCCAGTGCAGAGCCAGGACTACCTCCTGTACCCGATCACGCTGATCAACTTGTCCAAGGCGGGCAAGCGCTGGACCCATGCTGACGGCATTGCCGCCTTCGAGAAGGCGCGTGCGGCCAATCCCTGGTACTTCCCCCTGTACCCCGCGCGCGGAGCCCTTTCGACAGAAAAGTGGGGTGGCGCCGAAGGCGAGCACGCCGCGTACCTGGAGCAGGAGATCGCCCGCTCAGTCGATGAGACGCTGACGGCGACCCTTTACGCCAGGCTCTCGATTGCCAATGAAACCCTTCTGGACCGTGAACAGATGCAGACGAACTGGGTACGCTTCCAGGCGTCACTCAAGCGCTTCACCGAAACCTATCCTGACCAATGGAATATCAATCAGTACGCCTACTACACCTGTTTCGTCGGTGACCCGGAACCACTCCTCGGACTGCTGGAGCGGATCGATCTGGTGATCGTCCCGGTCTGGCGCAAACTGGAATACTTCCACGCCTGCCGCGACCACATGCTGAAAAAGCGGGTCAGCGCGGAGGCGATTGCCATCGCCAATGAACAGATTGCCAAGGAAGAATCCTGAAACCTCGTGGGTTCCGCCGCATGCCCATGCGGAGCGGACGGCGTGGGTTCGCCCTCAAAAGTGATCGGCAGATCCACCATGGCGCGCACATTCGGGGGAGGTTGTCCGAGGTACTCGGCCGAGCCAAGAAGCCGGTCGCGCAACTCGCCTATCCAGCAGCAAACCCAACCTTGCCGCCCAGAACCCTATGCTACGAAGTTGGATCTGACTGTATTTCGTTCGCACCGCTGCGCTAGTCAGCGTGCTCCGCCGGTACCAGATGCCGCAGGACTTTGGTCCGCAGATAGCCATGCGCCCGGAAGGTCAACTGCAGAAATTCACGACTGACGTGAGTCAATTCGAGGTAATAGACTCCGCGATCCAGATGCTCGAAGTGCATCGAGCAGTCGCTGGCACGAAGAGACTGCACGTTGCCGTGCTCATCGACGTCGACGACCGCCCAATCCGCGAGATCCGGCGGCAAGAGCTCGATTCGGCTCTTCCTGGTGGTCCAAACCAACCAGGCCAGCTGCCGACCGTTGTTGCAGACCGTCGAAATCTCGAATCGCGCATCACCGACGCGCGCGATGGTCACCTCACCGGAATCGACGAACAGCTCGTTGATCGAGACATCGTCGCCAAAGAGGTCAAGGAAAAACTCACTCACGGTTGGGACACCTGATCAATCCAGGGGCGAATACGCTTCAGGCACGCGCCCAGTTCGTCGGCGCTCACGCCAGTCCGCTCGGCTACTGCCACCGGGCTCAACGCACTCGCGCCGTCGAGCAGTTCCCGGATTCCGCACAATACCGCTTGCGCGACCTCCGACGGCCGAGTCTCCGCGCATGCCGGCCAAGCGGCGAGAATCTGTTCCAACGTCGCTCGCTGGAGACCGAAGAGTACCGGGCATTCCCCGTCCCAATGGGCCAACCAGTACGCCAGGGTCGCGTGCAGGGCGCGTTGTTGGTGTGCGGGAAGCTGCGTGATCATATGAGGTTGACGTTGTTCTTCGGTTTGGGTAGCGGTCGAGCCGCCTCGAACTCATGCTATGAAGCTAGACCTGACCCGATTTGGCTCCCAGGCTTCAGCTCGGCATCATCGCCACAGGCCTCGTCCACGAAGGCCGCCTGCTTCTTAGCAGGGAGCTCGCAGGCCTGATCAAACAGCGATTGCAATTTGGCGAAGTCGGGCATGGTGCCGGGGGACCAGGTGGAGCGGTTAGCTCAGCAGTGATCGGGGAGACGCGCAAGAGGAACGCGTTGAGAGCTCGCCGCAGCGGACCAATCGAGCATCCGTGTGTCCCGTTCGTGTGCGCTTATCTCTCCTGTTCTTCGTTTAGAAAATTTTCAAAACCACAACGGCCGAGCGCCTCATCCAATACATCCTTGAAACGACTCGGCCTTATCGCGAGCTCGATTCCAATACCCTCTATGGCAACCGTCGCTTCAGATTTTACTCGATCACAGTCGCCTAACTTAGACAACGTATTCATTCTTCCCAGCCTAAAAAAATATAGCGATGAGCTATCGCTCCTTAGTTGAGACTCGGCTATTGAAACTGAATCTTCATAGTATTCAAGAGACAAAGGCAAATTCGAGCTTTGGGCCGCGAAATAAGCAGAGTTGTTGTAGATCGTCGCCAACCTCGCGCTCGCTAATCCGAACCGATCTCGATAGATCACCCCAACTCTCTCGGTAATCGACAATGCATCCTTGAAGTCGCCCAGTTCGGATTGAGCGTTGGCTAGCGTGGTTAGTGCATCGGCATATTTTGTAGAGTTCGGACCGTAGTAGGTTTCAGCCAGAGAGGCCGACAGTCTCGCCGCTCGCAGCGCCGCATCGTGATTCCCCGCCCTCCGGTGAGCAATCGAAAGCTGCCCCCAAGTCTCAATCTGCAGCTCTGCGTTGGATGCATCTGAGGTTTCAATGGCAGACTGAATACCAACAAGCATTTGCTCCCCTTCTGACTTTCGGCCCGGCGTCCATAGCAACTGAACCGCAAGTCGAACCTTGAGTAGCAAAACGCGCAATCGCTCATCAGCCGTCAATTCAACATCTTCAAGCTCCTGCAGCCTCCCCTCGAGGAAACTGATCATGTCGTGCGGGCGCGAATCGGTTACGAACGCGGCTGCCGTGAGTTCGAAATACCGGATCTTGTCAGTCGCCGAGGTCACCAAGGGTGCCAACTGCGCTTGGCGCTTTATGACCTGGGGTATCTCCCGACGCGCGAGCGACACGCTGAGCGATGTCGCTGCAACGTCAAACGCGATCTTCTTATCAGCCGGCGCTGGCAGAGATTGTCCGGCGAGAGTGACGTTTTGCTCTGATTCATCAACAAGCCCCAACGCCAACTGCGCCTTGGCAATCGTTGCTAACAGCTGCGCCTTCAACTCCGGCTGCCCGTCCAACTCGGTCTCCAGCTTCTTCGCCCCGTGCTCCAGAATCTCTTTCGCCGTGACTGACTTGCCCAATTCCCCACCCGGATTAGCCGCGGCAAAGGCGTCGATCAGGAACTGGGTAACGTGCTGGGCGCGGTCGCGCTGTTGTTCGGCCTGGACCAGCGCCGCTTCGGCGGCGTCGCGCTGGATCTTGGCTTCGCGTGACTGCAGCGCTGTGATTACGCTGGAGCTGATCAGGGCGATGGCGGTGAGCGTCGCGGCGGTGACCGCCCAGCGGTGGCGGGCGACGAACTTCTTGGTTCGATACCAGCCGTGGCCGCCGCTGGCGCTGATCGGCAGGCCGGACTGAAAGGCCTCCACATCCGCAATCAGCTCATCGACGCTGCGATAGCGCTCGTGCGGCAGCTTGCGCAGGCAGGTCAGCACAATGGAGTCGAGTTCGCCCTTGATCGCCTTGGACCAGGCCTTGACGCTGGCGCTGCCGAAGCCGGCGGCGCGCTCGGCGTTCTTGTCGCCCTGCAGCACCCGCTGGCTGGGCGCCTGCGGCAGCTCGTGCAGGATCCTGGTTTCCGCCTCAGCCGCGGTCAGCCCGCTCAGCGGAATCGCCGGCTCGCCGCTGAGCAACTCGTACAGCAGACAACCCAGCCCATAGACGTCACAGCCAACGGTGATGTTCCCGCCCAGCAGCTGTTCGGGCGCGGCGTGCTGCGGCGAAAAGAAGCGCTGACCGGTCACGGTCATCGACACCGTCTGCGCACCCAGCTGGGCCAGCGGCTTGGCGATGCCAAAATCGAGCAAATGCGGCGCGCCTTGCGAATCGACCAGGATATTGCCGGGCTTGATATCGCGGTGAACAATCAGCGCCTGATGAGCGTGAGCGACCGCCTTGGCCACTTCCACAAACAGCTTCAGCCTTCCGGCAATATCCAGCTGCTGCGCGAAGGCATAGGCGGTGATCGGCTGACCTTCGACGTACTCCATCACGTAGTACGGGGTGCCGTCGGCCAGCTGCTCGGCGTCGATCAATCGTGTGATCGAGGGGTGATCGAGTCGGGCCAAGATCTCGCGTTCGATCTCAAAGCGCTGGCGAAAGCCATCGCCGAGCAGGTCGCGGCCCAAGAACTTGATCGCCACCCGCTGCTGCACGACGCCGTCGTGACGCTCGGCCAGATAGACCGATCCCA
>JAGRJL010000846.1 GCA_020442775.1 Lysobacterales bacterium
TGTGCGCCGCGCTGAGCCTGCCGCTTATTTACTGGCTGATGGGCGGTGGCGGCCCCGCGCTGTGGATCTGCCTGCTCTCTTCCGCGCTGGTGGTCTGGATGCACCGCAGCAACCTGCAGCGGGTCTGGGCCGGCACCGAGTACTGTTTCGAGCGGGTGCGACTGCTGCCTCGCAAGCGCGGGTGAAGCCGCTGCGTCGGGATCTGGCCGCCGCTCAGCTGCTCGCCGAGCTGGCCGGCTTGGCGCAGCCGACGGCGCGTCGTAGCGTGCCGGCCGCACGACGGGCACGCCTGCATCTGCTGCGCGCAGGGCTGGATGAGCGCCATCCGCCGGCGCCGCTGGACCCCGACCGGTTGCGTGCTGGGCTGGGGCAACGGGCCAGTATCGACCTGCGCTGGGGCTGTCCCTCGACCCTTGATTCGCTGCGCCTGCTGCCGCCATCCCTGCCGCATGTTGTGATCAGCGAATGGCAATGGGCCGGACGCGGGCGGCAGACCCGTCGCTGGCTCTCGCCGCTAAGTGGCAACTACTACATTGGTCTGGCCTGCCGCTTGCCGCCCGCAAGCGCCCGGTTGAGCACGCTGCCGTTGCTTTTGGGGGTCGCGGTCGCCGAAGGGCTGAGGGCCCTGCAGGTGCCGGTACAGCTGAAGTGGCCGAATGACCTGATGGTCGGCGAGCGCAAGCTGGGCGGGTTGCTGGTTGAGCTGGCGCAGCAGCGCGGCGAGCTGGTTGCGCGCATCGGTGTCGGGCTCAACTGGCGCCTGGCGCACCCTCTTCGCCAGCAGATCGACCGGGTCGCCTGTGATCTGAGTGAATTGATGACGACCCTGCCGGACCGCACCGCGCTGCTGCTGGACCTGCTTCATCGGCTGCTGGACGCGGTCGATGCCCTGGTGGCTGGCCGCAGCGGTCAGTGGCTGGCGCGCTGGCGGCAGCTCGACTGCCTGCACGGTCGTCAGCTGCAGGTCAGCCAGGCCGGCGAGCTGATCAAGGGCGTGGCCGACTCGGTGGACGCCAGCGGTCGATTGCGCCTGCGCAGCGGGGACGCCGTGCGTCTGCTCGATGCCGCCGAAGTTCGGCGTGTCTGGCCGCAATCGGCGGCGGAAAGCTGACGCTTGCGGGGTTGAAGAGGCTCAGGCACTGTCTGCAGCCAATTCCGGCGACCGATTGATGCCCTCTTCAAGCCTCCCCCATCACGATGATCGGTCCCTTGCGCCTGCTCATTGACCTCGGCAACAGCCGGCTGAAGTGGGCGCTTGAGTCGCCCAAGGGCCTTGACCGATGCGACAGCGCCGCGCACGAAGGCGGCGTTTGTTCGGCGCTGTTGTCAGTTGTGGATGCGACCGCGCCGCAGAGCATCTGGCTGTCCAGCGTGGCTGGTCCGGCTGGTGATCGGTTGGCGGCACAGCTCTCCCAGCGCAGCGGTGCGCCGATTCACCGGGCGCGCAGCGTGGCCTTGATCGACGGAATCCGCAATGCCTACGCAGAACCCGAGAGGCTGGGCGTTGATCGCTTTCTGACCCTGCTGGGCGCGCGCCAGCGCTTTCCCAATCAGGCCCTGCTGATAGTCGATGCCGGCACCGCACTGACCGTAGACCTGCTTGACCGGGATGGCCGTCATCTGGGCGGCAGCATCGCCCCGGGGCTGATGCTGATGCGCCGGTCGCTGGGGCGCGGCACCGCCAGCCTGGGCGCCAGCGACCAGCCGCCCCCGGTGGCCCTCACCAGCTGGGGGCGCGATACCGTCAGCGCGATCGAAGGTGGGATCCTGGCCGCAGCCCACGGGGCGATTGCCCTGCGCCTGAGCCAGGCTGCCGCGCTCGACCCCAGATTGCTGCTGACCGGCGGCGATGCGGCGCTGCTGGCGCAAGACTTCGCCGATGCTGCGCATCTGCCACAGCTGGTGCTTGAAGGGCTGCAACGCTATGCCGAACTGACGGAGTCGGGCGATTGAGCAGCCATATGCCGGATCGGAATCATTGTTTACGCTTGCCATGCATACCTGGCGCCGTGCAAATTCGGCGCAAGACTGCGGGAAGGGCGGCAACTGTGGCTGGGCTGCTGACTCAAGGGGGCCCGCGATTACTGCGCGCCGATCATCCATGGAAACGGCTTTGCGCCTGGCAGATTAGAATGCGCGCTTTGAGCTACGGGCA
>JAGRJL010000109.1 GCA_020442775.1 Lysobacterales bacterium
GGCACCGCCGATCACCGGGATGAAGATCAGTAGAGTGAGCAGACTTTGGCTCATGGGCATCCTTCCCTGGTCAGCTCAGCGGGCAAAGGCGAAGGCCGCCATCACCACGATCAATCCAATGATCATGACGAAGGCGTAGTGATAAAGCAGTCCGGACTGGACCCGACGGATGACCATCGCCAGTCGACCGATGCTGTTGGCCGTTCCGTTGACCAACATGCCATCGATCAGTCCCTGATCGCCCCAGCGCCAGAGAAAGCGCCCGAAGCCAACGCTGCCGTTTGCAAACAGCTTCTGATTAAGGGCATCGAAACCGTATTTGTTGTCGAGCACCTGCCAGATCAGGTGGAGCTTGTCCTTGATCTTTCCGGGTAGCTCAGGCTTGAACAGATAGAGATAGGTCGCCGCCGCAAAGCCCAGTACCAGCAGCGCGAACACCGGCGTCATCAGTCCGTGCAGGGCCATCGCCGCCGGGCCATGGAAGTGTTCGCCAATCTCCTTGATGACATCGTTAGCCGGATTGACGGTGATGGCGCCGGCGAAGAAATCGCCAAAAACCACCGGTTCCACCGCCAGGTAGCCGACCACCAGAGAGGGGATTGCCAGCGCAATCAACGGCACGGTGACCACCCAGCCAGGCTCATGCGGCGGGTGAGCGGCATCGACCACGTGATGATGCTCGTCATGGTGATCATCGTGTCCGTCCTGATGATCGGACGGCTCCATCCAGCGCGCCTTGCCGTGGAAGGCCAGATAGAGCAGGCGGAAAGAGTAGAACGCGGTCACCAGCACGCCCAGCAGCACGCAGACATAGGCAAAACCGGAGCCGGCACGGCCGGACTCGTGGACCGCCTCAATGATCAGGTCCTTGGAGTAGAAACCCGAGGTCAGTGGCGTACCAACGAGCGCCAGGGTGCCAATCCAGGCGGTGATCCAGGTAATTGGGGTGAACTTGCGCAGACCACCCATCTTGCGCAGATCCTGCTCGTGGTGCATCGCGATGATTACGGCGCCGGCGCCCAGGAACAGCAGCGCCTTGAAAAAGGCATGGGTGGCCAAGTGGAAGATCGCCACCGAGTAGGCACTGGCGCCCAGAGCGACGGTCATATAGCCCAGCTGAGACAGAGTGGAGTAGGCCACGATTCGCTTGATGTCGTTCTGCACGATGCCGATCAGGCCCATAAAGAAGGCAGTGATGGCGCCGATCACCATGACCACGCTAAGCGCGGTGTCGGACATTTCGAACAGCGGTGACATCCGCGCGACCATGAAGATGCCGGCGGTCACCATAGTCGCTGCATGGATCAGTGCCGAAATCGGGGTCGGGCCTTCCATCGAATCCGGCANNGCCAGACATGCAGCGGTACCTGCGCGCTCTTGCCCATGGCACCGACGAACAGCAGCAGGCAGATCGCTGTAACCACTTCGATCTGGTAGCCACCGAAGCCCACATCCATGATCAGACCGTTGAGCGTGCTGGCCCGGGCAAAAGTGGTGGCATAGTCCAGCGTACCGAGATAGGCCAGCACCCCGGCGATCCCAAGCAGGAAGCCGAAATCGCCGACGCGGTTGACCAGGAAGGCCTTCAGGTTGGCGAAAATTGCGGTGGGCTTCTTGTACCAGAAGCCAATCAGCAGATAAGACACCAGACCCACCGCTTCCCAACCAAAGAACAGCTGCAGGAAGTTGTTGCTCATCACCAGCATGAGCATGGCGAAGGTGAACAGGGCGATATAGGCAAAGAAGCGCTGATAGCCCGAATCATCCTTCATGTAGCCGATGGTGTAGACATGCACCATCAGCGAAACGAAGGTGACCACCACCATCATCACCGCGGTGAGCTTGTCCACCAGGAAGCCGACCTGGGCGCTGATGTCACCGATCTGCATCCAGGTGTACAGGTTCATGTTGACCGGATCAGCGGCGTCAAAGGCGATCAGCTTGAACACATAGATCGACAGCACACAGCTGATCGCCACGCCGGCAATGGTCGCCAGATGAGCGCCCACGCGGCCGATCTGCCGTCCAAACAAGCCGGCCAGAATGGCACCGCCCAGCGGGGCGAGAGCGATCCAGAGCAACAGTCCCTTCGTGATCACTGGCATCAACCCTTCAGACTATCGAGTTCGTCGACATTGATGGTGCGTCGACTGCGGAACAGCACCACCAGAATGGCGAGGCCGATGGCAGCTTCAGCAGCAGCGACGGTAAGGATGAAGAACACAAACACCTGCCCCGAGGTCTCGCCGAGAAAACGGGAGAAGGCGACGAAATTGGTATTCACCGCAAGCAGCATGAGCTCGATCGACATCAGCAGGATGATGACGTTCTTGCGATTGATGAAAATGCCCGCCACCGCGACGCAGAACAGCAGCGCGCTGACCGTCAGGAAATGCGAAAGAGGGATGGTTGAGCTCATCAGCTTTCTTCCTTGACCCGACTGGAGGGCATTTTCAACACCCGCAGGCGATCAGACTTGCGTACTGAAACCTGCTGCCCCACATCCTGGGAGCGAACCCCTTCGCGCTTGCGCAGGGTCAACGCGATCGCCGCCACCGCGGCCACCGTTAGCACCAGCGCAGCGATTTCCACTGCCACCAGATAGCGAGTGAACAGCAATGAAGCGATTTCCTGGGTGTTGCTGTAGCCAGCCGGGTGATCTGCCGGCTGGGCGAAGCGGTCATAGCCGAAGTGGCGCGCGCCCAGTACCGCGATCATCTGCGCGGCCATCACGGCCGCGACCAGCAATCCGGCGGGCAGATAGCGCGCAAAGCCCTCGCGCAACGGTTCGGTGTTGACGTCCAGCATCATCACCACGAACAGGNNACAGGAACAGCACCATCACCGCGCCAACGTAGACCAGGATCAGGGCGATACCAAGGAACTCGGCATGCAGCAGTATCCATAACTGTGCTGCGGTGAAGAAGGTCAGCACCAGCAGCAGCGCCGCGTGCACCGAGTTCTTGACGCTGATGACACCCAGCGCGCTCGCCAGCAGCACGGTGGAGATGAAATAGAAAAGAATCTGCTCGACCATGACCCTTACCGGTAAGGCGCGTCCTGCGCGCGGGCAGCAGCGATCTCTTTCTCGAAGCGATCACCGATAGCGAGCAGCTGTGGCTTGGTCACCACGTTCTCCCCGCGACGTTCGAAGTGATACTCCAGGATGTCGGTTTCGACGATGGAGTCGACCGGGCAGGATTCCTCGCAGAATCCGCAGAAAATGCATTTGAACAGATCGATATCGTAACGCGTGGTCCGGCGGGTGCCGTCTGCCCGCTGCTCGGAATCGATGGTGATCGCCAGCGCCGGACAAACCGCTTCACACAGCTTGCAGGCGATGCAGCGTTCTTCCCCATTGGGATAGCGACGCAACGCATGGAGACCGCGGAAACGTGGGCTTTTCGGGAACTTCTCTGCTGGGTAGTTCACCGTGTACTTCGGTCTGAACATGTAGCGGAAGGTGACCGAGAGCCCCTTCAGCAGTTCACGAAGCATCAATGAGTCGAGGTATCGGGTAATCGCATTCATCGCCGTTACGCTCCGCGAGTGGTCAAGCCGAAGTGGAACAGCAGCGCTGCGACAACAATCCAGACCATGGTGATCGGAATGAAGACCTTCCAACCCAGGCGCATGATCTGGTCGTAGCGGTAGCGCGGAAAAGTCGCCCGAAACCAAAGGAACGCAAACATGAACAACACCGACTTGGCCAGCAGCCAATGCACCCCTGGTTCGCCAATGATGCCGCCAATCCAGCCCTGAAAGGGCGAAAGCCAGCCGCCGAAAAACATCAGCGCGGTCAGCAGCGAAATCAGGATCATGTTGGCGTATTCGGCCAGGAAGAACAGGGCAAAGGCCGCGCCCGAATACTCCACGTGAAATCCGGCAACGATCTCGCTCTCACCTTCGGCCACATCGAATGGTGCACGATTGGTTTCGGCAACGCCGGAGATGAAATAGATCACGCAAAGCGGGAATAGCGGCAACCAGTACCACTCGAAGAATCCGGCATTTCCGCTCTGGGCCTGGACGATCTGAGTCAGGTTCAGGCTGCCGGTGCCGACCAGCACGCCGACCAGTGCAAAACCCATCGCGATTTCATAGGAAACGATCTGTGCCGCAGAGCGCATTGCGCCGAGGAAGGCGTACTTCGAATTGGATGCCCAGCCGGCCAACAGCACGCCGTAGACGCCCATCGAGGTCATTGCCAGCAGGTAGAGCAAGCCGGCGTCGATGTTCGAAAGCGCGCCAATCAGCTTGCCATCATCAAAGGGTACGACTGCCCATGCCGCGAAGGCGGGCGCCAGGGTCAACACCGGCGCCAGGAAATAGAGGAAGCGATTGGCGTTGGTGGGCAGCACCAATTCCTTGAACAGCATCTTGAAGACATCGGCGAAGGGCTGCGCCAGCCCCAATGGACCACCGATGAAGTTCGGTCCGATACGGGCCTGCATGGCACCAATGACGCGGCGCTCGGCGAGAGTGAAAAAGGCTACGGTCAGAATCAACGGCACCGTCACCAGCAGCACCTTGATCAGCGTCCACACCACCAGCAGCAGATCATCCATGGGCTGACTCCTGCGTGGCGAGGTTGATTCGGGTGCCGGTGCGCATACCCGGCAGCGTTGCGGCAAGACCGGCCGGTACCCATACCGTGCCCGGTGCAACTCGCTCGTCGGCTTCCACCGCGACCTCACGCCCGTCACTTAGTCGGGTGTGTCCACTCTCGGTCAGTCCCAGCCCATGCGCATCGTCAGGATGCAGCCGCATGATCGCTCGTTCCGCCAGAATCGTTGCCTGCAGCGGCTTGGCGTGGCGCAGCACCGCGTCGGCCGAGTAGATCGACACGCAAACAGCGGCCTCCAGCCCGGCGTCGGCCGGCCCATCGACCACAACCTCGTCTACCCGGTAAGGTTCATTGGCGCAACTGGCCAGCATCTCATCCAGACGATTCTGCAGCGATTCCAGATCGGCGAACTCGAATCCGGGTAGATCCATCCTGCCGCCCAAAGCACGCAGCACCCGCCAGCCCGGCCGAGCTTCGCCGGGCAACTTGGCAGCGCCCGCGACTCGTTGCGAATCACCTTCTGCGTTGATGAAGGTTCCGCCGCATTCAGGGGGCAGGCCAATTGGCAGGATCACGCTGGCATGAGCCGCCAGGGTGGGGTGGTTGTAGCTGGCGAAGGCGATCACCGCATCGGCTTGCGCCAGCGCCGACACCGCTGCGCCACCATGCGCAAAATCTTCAGGCGCCTCAGCGCCATAGAGCACATAGGCGCGCCGGGGTTGCTCCAGCATTTCCTGGCAGTCCAGCCCGGCCGCGGGCGCAGCCTCACCCCCGGCTAGACGATGGGGCACCGCACCGGTTTTCCACGCTGCCACCGAGTTCGCGCCATCGGCGATCTCACCGACCGCGGCGCCAGTGATGGCGCCCAGATGATGGGCAAGCTGGCGCAACAACGCAGCCTGCGGATGGCGGACCGCGAAGTCACCCAGCAGAATTCGCGCGCCGTCCTTGCACAGGGCCGCAATCAATGCCCGAGTTTCGGCATCGTCCCCAGTGCTGCCGTGATGCTTGACCAGCGCAGCCACATCGGCTGGCAATGACTGGTTGGTCGCGGTAGCAGCGCAAGCGAGCAAGCCTGCCAACTGACCGGCAAACTGCGCGGGAGCCACCACGCGCTCCCATTGCGACTGGTAGATGCAGTCAAAGCGAACAGAATGGAGGCTGCCGATCACTGCGCCGTGCATCCAGGCTTGTCGTACCCGATGCCCCAGCAAAGGCTGGTCATG
>JAGRJL010000110.1 GCA_020442775.1 Lysobacterales bacterium
GGCACGCTGCGTGAGCAGTGGGAAAGGCGCCGCAATCTGCTGATGGTGGTTGGTCCCAGCGGCATCGGCAAGAGTTCGCTGCTGCGCGCCGGGCTGCTGCCGCGACTACAGCATCCTCAGGGCTTCGACGGGCTGCGCATCCTCGGCCATCGCTGGGTCGACATCGCACGCGAATGCGCCGCCGGCGATCTGGCCCACAGCCTGGGTGAAATCGACAGCGGGCTGTCCGCGCAGGGGGCGTCGACGGAAGGCGAAGAGCTGCGCCCGGGGGCGATCGCACAGGCACTGGTGGTCGACCATCTGGAGGCACTGGTGCATTCGGCCACCGATCCGGATCAGCGCCTGATCTTCGATCAGCTGCTGGCGCGCTGGTCCGAGCGTGAGGATTTGTTGGTGTTCCTGGTGGCCCGCAGCGATGCCTACGCGGCGCTGCTGGAAGCGCTGCCCAATCTGGCAGAGCTCAAGGCCGGTTCAGGGCATTTCGACGTTCCGCCGGTGGGCCGCGGCGAGATCGCCGAGATGATCCGTGGTCCCGCGAGATTGGCGGCGCTGAGCTTCGAGTTCGATCCGCACTCGCGGGTGCGGCTCGATGACGCGCTGCTCGGCGAGGCCGCAGAACATCCAGCCTGTCTGCCGCTGCTGCAGTACACCCTGCAGCAGCTCTACGACCGTCGCGATCCTGACGGGCGCCTGAGCTTCGCTGCCTACGGACAAATCGGCGGATTGACCGGGGCGATCGCCAGTCGCGCCGAGTCGGTTTTTCGAGGGCTGGATTCGGAGGCTCAATCGACCTTGCCCAGGGTGCTGTCGAAGCTGGTGCGGATCGAAGCGAGCGGCGACTTGCTCAGCGGTCGCAGCGTAGACCGCGCGAGCATCGCAGGCAGCGCGGCTGATCGACTGATCGCGGCGCTGGTCGATGCGCGATTGCTGATTGCCAGCCAGTGGCGGGGTCGACCCTGCCTGCAGCTGGCCCACGATGCGCTGCTCAGGGAGTGGCCGCGGGCGCATGCCTGGGCGCAGCAGAACCGCCAATTGCTCAGCGCGCGGGAGCGATTGCAGGCTGCCGCCGAGCGCTGGCAGGCGCAGCCGCGCAGCGATCTGCTGCTGCCGGCCGGGCAGCCGCTGGAGGAAGCACTGGCGGTGGCGCAGGCAATGCCCGACGGCCTGCGTGAGAGCGAACGCAATTATGTGCAGCTGTCGCAGCAGCGTGAGCTGCGTTTGCGCCGCTGGCGCTGGGCAGGATTGGCAGCGCTGCTGCTCAGCGTGCTGGCATCGCTCACCTTCGCCCAGCAGGCGCGCGAGGCGAGGGCGATTGCCGAACAGCAGCGCCGCGACAGCGAGTCACTGGTCGACTTCCTGCTGGATGATCTGTCCGAGCGGCTGCGTGCAGTAGGCCGGCTGGATCTGCTGGGTTCGGTGACCGAGCAGGTGAGCAGCTATTTCGATCAGGCCCACGCGCCGGATCTGCCGGCGGACCGCCTGCGGCGCGCTCGTGCACTGCGCAATCTGGCCGAGGTCAGCGTCGGCCAGGGGCGCACCGCCGCGGCAGGCGAGGCGATTGGCGCGGCGCTGAAGCTGCTGCACGGGATGCCGCCGGGTGCGCAGCGCAACAGCGATTTTGATCTGGAACTCGGCAACACGCAGTACTGGCGCGGGTACCTGGCGCTGCAGCAGGGCGATTCGGCGCTTGCCCGGGAGGCCTGGGATGGCTACCGGCAGTCGGCCGAGCGGATGCTCGCGCGCGATCCGTCCAATGCGGAGGCGCAGCTGGAGCTGTCCTATGCGCTGAACAACCTGGGCAGTCTGGCGCTCAGCGAGCGGCGGCTTGAACAGGCAGCAGCACTGATTGAGCGCTCGATCACGCTCAAGCGTGCGCTTTACCAGCGCGACCCCGGACGTTCTCAAGTGGTGGCCGAACTCGCCGATAGTCTGTCCTGGCTGGGCAGCATCCGCGAGCAGCAGGGTGATCTGCAGGCAGCAGTCACGCTGTACCGCGACCAGCGCGCCCTGCTGGAACCTCTGGCCGAGGCGACACCGCAGGATCGGCTGTGGGGCTATCGGCTGACCACGGCGACCACCCATCTGGGTCTGCTGCAGCTGGCCTTGGGCCACGCGGAGAGCGCGGCTGAACTGCTGGCGCGCTCGGCGGCGCAGCTGGCGGCGCTGGTAAACGCCGATACCAGCAATCGGCTATGGCAACGCGACCTCGCCTTCACCCTGCTGCAGCAGGGTTGGCTGGACAGTCTGCAGGAACGTCCGGAAGCCGCCGAGCAGCTGTTCGATCAGGCCGATGGCATCCTCGAAGAGCTGCTGACCAAGGATCCGGGCAACCTGGACTGGCAGCTGCTCAGGGCCCAGTTGCAGCTGCGTCGATTGGCCAATTCCAGCGACGCCGCGGTTGCAGATCAACGCGAATACGAGTTGACCCGGATTGCAGCGCAGCTGCGGCAGCTCTGTCCCCGGCCGGAAGAGGATCTCGACTGCCAGCTGTCGCTGGTGCTCGCGCTCTTTCTGCAGTCGCGCGCGGCTTCCACCAACCCGACGGCACCGTTGCGCCAGGCCGTCGCGCTGCTGGAGCCGCTGCTGGCTCGCGGTCAGGACAAGCGGGTGCTGGCGCTATGGGTGCTGCTTCACGCTGATGACCCGGGGTTGGCGACTGCTGCGCAAGAGAAGCTCAATGCCATGGGTTATCGGCATCCAGAGCTGGCTCGATTCCGATCTTTGTAACGTAACGTTACTTTGTGTCCTACACTCCTCCCTCCGCAACCAGGAAGCACTGCCATGACTCAGACCACCGCCACCGTCTCCCTTTCTGTCGCCCGCGTCGGATCCGGCGGCAACACCAATCAGGGCGAGTATTTCTACAGCTTCAATCCGGCCAATCTGCTGGTCTTCGAAGCCGACACCAAGGTGGTGTACGAACTGAGCAGCGAGAGCGCGGACAGCTTCGAGATATGGCGCGTCGTCACCAGCGACAACAGCGATCAGATCAAGGGTGTCGATCGCGCCGCGAGCAGGCGCAGCATCAGCTTCACCAATGCCAACACGGTGGAACAGCTGATTTCGGTCAGTGTGCTGGTGATCGACAAGGCCAACGACGGCGCCATCGTCAACTGCGATCCGCAGATGACCAATGTGCCGACCGGCGGCATCGGTTAGTTTCGAGGGTACAGGGCACAGGGCACAGGGCACAGGGCACAGGGCACAGGGCTCAGGGCTCAGGGCTCAGGGCTCAGGGCACAGGGCTCGGGGCACAGGGCACAGGGCACAGGGCTCAGGGCACAGGGCTCGGGGCACAGGGACTGAACGCGTAGGATGTGGTGAGCGTAGCGAACCGCATCAATCGAGCCGATGGCACGGGGCGTCGCGTCGCCCCCGTGCTCGTGGTCGATCCCTACTGCGGACCTGGAAAGCTGTCGACGTACTTGATGGTGAAGTCGGGGAAGCTGTCGACCAGCTGGATCTTGTAGTCCGGGAAGCTGTCAACGATCTCCCAACGACCGGCGCGGTCGGGGAAGCTGGTGACCAGCTGCACGTGCAGGTCGGCGAAGCTGTCCACGACCTTCACCTTGTAGTCGGGGAAGGAATCGACCAGCTGGATCTTGCCGTAGATCTGGCTCACATCCGGCTTGTCTGCGGCGATCGCGCTGCCGCCGCCGAAGGCCAAAATCAGGATCAGCACAACTGAGGACATGGTGCGCATGGCGATCTCTCCGGACGGGAAGCCTGAGCTTACTGCCGCCTCGCTGAACCGTTGCCCGGCAACGGTCGATCTGCGGCAGCGGCTGCGCGAACGATAGCGGCAGGCTAAGATCCGCCCGGTTTCCACTTCGGGTCCGATCATGCCGATTCGCAGTTTTGAAGGTATCTCCCCGACGCTCGGCCAGCGCGTTTACATCGACGAGGCAGTGACCCTGGTCGGCGACGTGGTGCTCGGCGACGACGTGTCAATCTGGCCCTACTGCGCAATCCGCGGCGATGTGCGGCATATCCGCATTGGCGCGCGCACCAACGTGCAGGACAACACGGTTTTGCATGTGACTCACGACGGTCCCTATACCCCTGGCGGGATGCCGCTGCTGATCGGTGAGGACGTGACCATTGGCCACGCCGCAATCGTTCACGCCTGCACCATCGAGGATGCCTGCCTGATCGGCATGGGCAGCGTGATCCTCGACGGTGCCCGCGTGTGCAAGAACGCGATGGTTGCGGCTGGCGCGGTGGTGACTCCAGGCAAGGTGGTGGAGTCCGGCACCCTGTGGGCGGGAAACCCGGCGCGGATGCTCCGGCGCCTGAGCGAGCGTGAGATCGAGCAGCTTTATTACTCGGCGCAGAACTATGTTCGGCTGAAGAATCGCTATCTCGCCGAAGCCGGGTCAGGCTGAGCGCGCCTTGGTCAACCCGGTTCGCAGCGCTGGCGCCACGCACCCTCACTGCTCTAACCTCATCCCTCATCCCTCATCCCTCAGCCCTCAGCCCCCAAATCCCATGTCCAACTTCCCGTTGCTCCGCCCTCGTCGCATGCGTCGCGACGATTTTTCCCGTCGCTTGATGCGTGAGAACCGCCTGTCGGTCGACGATCTGATCTGGCCCCTGTTCGTTTGCGAAGGCGAAGGCGTTCGTGATCCGGTGCCGTCGATGCCAGGCGTGGATCGGGTGTCGATTGATCAACTGCTGATCGAGGCCGGTCGGGCGGTGGAGCTGGGCATCCCGGCGCTGGTGTTCTTTCCGGTCATTGATGCAGCGAAAAAGAGCCTGCAGGCCGAGGAGGCCTACAGCGACGAGGGATTGATTCCGCGTGCGTTGCGGGCGGTGAAAGCGAAGTACCCGCAGCTGGGATTGATCACCGACGTGGCCCTGGATCCCTACACATCGCATGGACAGGACGGGGTGATTGATGAGCACGGCTATGTGCTCAACGACGAGACCAACGCAATCCTGGTCAAGCAGGCACTCAGTCACGCCCGCGCCGGTGCCGACATTGTGTCGCCCTCGGACATGATGGACGGCCGTATCGGCGAGATCCGACAGGCGCTGGAGGAAGAGGGCTTCCCGCTGGTGCGGATCCTGGCCTACTCGGCCAAATACGCCAGCGCCTTCTACGGACCGTTCCGCGATGCGGTCGGGTCGGCGGCCAATTTGGGCGGCGGCGACAAGCGCACCTACCAGATGGATCCGGGCAACAGCGACGAGGCGCTGCACGAAGTGGCGCTGGATCTGGGCGAAGGCGCCGACATGGTGATGGTCAAGCCGGGGATGCCCTATCTGGATGTGGTTCGTCGAGTGAAGGACGAGTTCTCGGTGCCCACCATGGTTTATCAGGTCAGCGGTGAGTACGCGATGCTGAAGGCAGCCGCGGCCAACGGCTGGCTGGACGAGCGCAAGGTGGTCATGGAGTCGTTGCTCGGATTCAAGCGCGCCGGTGCCGATGCGGTGCTGACCTATTTTGCGCCGACCGTGGCGCAGTGGCTGCGCGAAGAGGATTGATCCGAATCGACCATCGGTCGCGCGGCAATGCCTTCGGCACCTGCAGCTTCGCCCGGGCGCTTGATGCGCTCGTGCGTCGGTCGCACGCGCGAGCACCACGCGCGCCAATTTCGACGAGCAGCCAGCAATCACGACCGCGGCAGTTTCGGATCCCCTCCGTCCGCCATCAAACGCACTTGATCGACGGTAAACATTAGGGCGATTGGGGCACCGAATTGTGCCGCTACGCGATGGCGATCACGTCTGTGGTGAATTGACGGTGGCGCTCGCTGGCAACTGCGTGCATGCTTGGCGCGTTGAAGCGGCCCTGACCGAAAACCATGTCCGGAATCGTCATTGCTGAGCGCTCGGCAACCCTCAGCCATTTGCTGCAGCGCACCTTGTCGGCGTCCAAGTTGAGTGCCGACCGGATGCTGGACAACTATGCCGAGGTCGAGCCGCTGCTGCAGGCGGGACTGAGCAACGGCCCAGTAAGCCTGCTCTTGCTGGGCGCTCCGCAGCGATTGGGTCCGGACTTCGAAACCCTGCTGGAACAGCTGCTGGATGAGCGCTACCAGGATCTGCCGGTATTGGTGCTGACCCACGAACTGCAGTCGCCGTTGAACGATTGGTTGAGTCAGCGGCGGCGCTCGTCGCTGCTGCTGTGGGCGAATTTTTCCAAGATTCCGCCGCTGGTGCGGCAGCATCTTCCGGAAGAGGTGCCAGAGAAGGCAAAGCCGGGCAAGCAGGGTAGGCACCAGTTCGGACTCAAGCTGCTGTTCGTCGACGATTCACAGAGCGTGCGCTTTGCCTACCGGCAGATGCTCAGCAGCCACGGCTTCGCCGTGGATCTGGCGGGGAGCCTGTCCGAGGCCTATCAGAAGGCTTCCGATGGCGACTACGATCTGGCAATCATCGACTACTACCTGCCGGATGGAAACGGCGACGAACTCTGTCGCAAGCTGATCGCCAATCCGAGCACTCGGAATCTGCCGATCGCGATGATCACCGGCACCTACAAGGACGCGGTGATCAAGCGCTGCCTGGACGCCGGGGCAGTGGAGTGCATGTTCAAGAACGAGGTGCTGGAGCTGACCCTGGCGCGGATCAAGGC
>JAGRJL010000847.1 GCA_020442775.1 Lysobacterales bacterium
GTTGCAGGATTCCTCGCCGGACAAGACTGCCGTGCCCACCCCGCCGCCTACACAGACGGTGCCTGTGCAGGTCGCTTCAGTGCCCGAGCCGACTGTCATCAGACCGCCCGAAGGGCCCGCTGCTCAGACATCACCCAAGCCGGCGCCAGCCGCGCGTTCACCGGATTCGGTGGCATTGGCGTCCAATGTTCCTCCTCGCGCTGGCGATCACTCGCCCTCGACAGCGGGTCGTGCGGCCGCAGCGCCCACGCCGCCATCCGCCGAAGTGGCTACCGTCTCGGCACCAGCGCGATCGAGACCCAAGCCGGTTGCTGTGCCCTCCGCCGTTGCTGCGGCGCCCATGGCGAATACTGACCGGTCGCCAGCGACAGCCGCTCGCAGCGAGCCGTCGCCCAAGCCGCCGGCAGTCGATAGCGAAGTCACCCTGGCCACGCGATCTGCAGACAGCAAGCCCCCCGCCGCGCAGCAGGGCGTTGTGACCGCATCGATGACGCCCCGGGTGCCCGCATCGCGTCCTCCGGCAGCTGTCAATGCGCCACCGTCACCGGTTCCTCCCAGCGCCACCCAGGCGGCCGCCGTGGTCCGCGACTTCGCATCGGCCTACACCGCCGGTGATCTGGGCAAGCTGGATCAGCTTTTTGCGGGTTCTTCCAGCCGGCATCCAGGCCTGAAGGGGATGCGCGAGCGGATGCAGGGTTCGCAGATGCGCTATCTGGAATTGGCCGACGTGCGCTGGGAAATGGCAGATTCGTCCGCCATCGGTTACGCCAACTATCGCGAGACCTTTGTTCCGCAGGGGGAGCGAAAGGCCATCACCCGCTCGGGCAATCTTCGCTGGGTGATCGAAATGAACGGGTCGGAGGCGCTGATCGCCGGATTCCGGGTGCAGTAGCACAGCAATGGTATTGAGGGCTTTTCGGTCTCATGCCAAGTGATTCGCTTGGCAGGACCTGCCAATCCAGAATGTATGTGAGGCGGTAGGTTTTGATGTCAAGGATTCACTGATGACTGAGATCGAACACCCACATCAGGAACTCCGATCATCCCGACTGACCAAGCCGGTCAAATGGTTTGCAGTCGGAGCACTGACAGCTGCTGTCCTTTGGTTGGTGCTGATTCGCGGCTATGCAGACTATCTGGCTGCTATTGATCCAGAGCGCGCGATCTTGCTCAACCCACATCAGCCGGTGGCGGCCGCCGCGATAGCGTCACGGGCGCTCGACCAGAACGACCTAGAGCAGGCCAGTACACGCGCCAGAACTGCCGCTGCACGCTCCATTTTCCAGGGTTCCGCATTGCGAGTCCTTGGCGCAGTTGCCGAACGCCAAGGAGAGGGTGCGCGCGCGGAACTGCTCATGAACGCCGCTGCGGTCGCTTCACCCAGGGACACCGCTACACAATATTGGTTGGCGCTTCGCGCGCTAAGCAATCAGGATCTCGATCAAGCGCTCAAGCGGATCGATCGGGTGCTGCGGTTTCAACCGGAGACCATTCGCGAACTTTTTCCGTTGCTAGGTACCATTGCGTCAAACCGCTTTGGCGCTCGAAAGCTCGTGCCATACCTGGCCGCTGATCCAATTTGGCGCACTTCATTCACGACCCGCTTCTTGCGCGAAGTGACCCCCATCGGCGCGGGGTTGGAGTTTGAGCGATTGCTGGCGGCTGCCAGTTCTCCGATAAGTGCCCTCGAATCCGAGATTCTGACTGAGCGGTTGCTCTCCACATCTGACTGGGCTCGTTTGGGCGAAAGAATTTCCACGCGCAGCGGGGTTCGGCCCGATCAGATTCGCGACGCCCAATTCAGTGGGTCGGGTGCCGAAGCAGGATTTGGCTGGCAGATCCCCAAACTCCGAGGAATGGATATCGTTCTTGGCGCCAAGGACGGGCAAGGAAATAGTTCGCTAGGGCTGTACTTCCACAATCGCCGTGTTGAATTCAATGAGTTCCGGCAATTGTTGATCCTGTCTCCCGGAGACTACCTGCTGCAGGGTCGCGTTCGGCTCGAGGAATTGGAGACCGCTCGTGGCCTGGCTTGGAACGTGGTCTGCATCGGGCCAAAGCGGCCTTATTCGCTGACTCAGACTGAGTTATTCCG
>JAGRJL010000848.1:0-644 GCA_020442775.1 Lysobacterales bacterium
GGCCTCTACGCCGAAAGTCACCGAAACCCCACCAACAAGCAGATCCACTGGTTATGCGTGCCGGTAATCGTCTGGACCGTGGTGGCGCTGCTATATGCCATCCCTGCACCGATCACCGGCCTTTGGGCCTGGATCGCGGGATTGTTGGCCTTCGGTTACTACCTGGCCTTGTCGCCCCGTCTGGCGGTAGGTCTGAGCCTGGGGATGATCCTGTTTGCCGCTCTGGCCCACTTCGGCGTCCAGCGCCTCGGGCAATCCGGTCTGGCGATACTGGCGGGTGTGCTGTTCGTAGCGGCCTGGATTGGCCAGTTCATCGGGCATGAGATCGAGGGCAAGAAGCCTTCCTTCTTTACCGATCTCGCCTTCTTGCTGATCGGCCCTGCCTGGCTGATGGCATTTGTCTACCGGCGGCTGCGCCTGAGCTATTGACCCGAACTACTCATAGCGGCCCCACTGAAATCGTCATTTTTCGCGGCGCGGTGCGGTCCGCTCTCGCCGCTCGCGCCGACTTCATGAAAACCACGCTTACTCCGCCAGTGTGCCCCCGGGCCGCAGCGTGCCCCATTTTCGACCCCCTTGCGACGGACGGATGCCAGTGCGGCAGGCCAATGTGGTGATCCGCACATTCCTTGAACTCACCGCGC
>JAGRJL010000848.1:681-1226 GCA_020442775.1 Lysobacterales bacterium
GGCGCTATGGCGCGATTTGCTCCCTGCTATCGACTCGACGTACTGTCAAGTACGCCTTCGCCGATCTCCAGTCCGCGAACCGCGCCATAGCGCCCCCGCAAAACCCTCGCGACGAACACTCATGAATAATGCGGGCTAGTGAGCCAATTCCCTGATTGCGACCTTGCTTGTCGTCGCCATTGCGGTGCCACGCACCCTTCTCTTGCCTTGCCTCGTGAAAAAATCCCGCAAAACCATGTTCAACCATTTTTCGGTTCACAATGCGCGCTAGGGGCCTCGGCCGAATGATGGACCGACTTCCCGCGGGCTTCTCCCGGGTCAGGCGGCGCTCATCAGCGCCATGGCAACCCGATTCCTCGCCCCGCAGCCGTCCTGCGATCTGATCTCAAAGGGAACTCAGCGGTACACAGCGCAGCCCAGTACGTTGAAACCCAGGCAGTCCGGGCATCCGCGCGAAAATGAAGCCAGGCATTCGGCTCCGCGAGGGCGTCAAGTGCTCCAAGCACGCCCGGTCAGTCGTTCGTAGGCTTCCACATAGCGTGCAC
>JAGRJL010000111.1:0-1795 GCA_020442775.1 Lysobacterales bacterium
GTAGCCGCTTAGCTAGTCGTTGGGCGGGATGAACGACGGCGCGGCTTCGACAGTGCGTGTCTGGCGGCCAGCGGTCGCGCATCGCATCATCATGCTCGTTGCTGCACTCACCTATGGGTTGGTTCTTGCTGCCCGCTCCGGAGATTTGGCTGCGAACTGGCGCAGCTATTCTGGTGCCATTGCCATCATCATCCTGGCGTTGTTGCCTGGGCGGTGGAGGCTGAGCGTTGTCATGGCAAGCGTTGTGTGCGGGCTTTTGCTCACCCATGTAGTCTTCAATCTTCTTGGCTGGGCAAACTGAGCAAACAATGCGACGTAGCACTGCCGCTTACGCCCAACAAGATGCTCAACCGGACTGCCGGGGAGTTCCTAGCGCAGATCGGAAGCTGTCGTGCGGCAGCCGGTTAGCCAATCGTTGGGCGTCATTCTGGAGGTCCAATGAGCATACTCGCTGAGGTATTCGTTTCAACGAAAAGCGACGCGTTGCGTTACGAAGTAGAAACAAAATCTGGGCACGAGCCCGCCGCCGAACGCTTCGAAGTCGTTCGGTACAGCAGGCTTACGAGCCTAGAATTCGGCACGCTTTGGGCGATACTTGAAAGCGCGGAATGGGACGTGAATCGGCATATGCTCAAAAGTCTCGCGCACTCCGACGAAACGTGGCTGGAGGAGTTTCCCGATTCGTATGTGAGTTTGCTGGCCTCCGCTGAAGAGGACCACCTGCTAAGCGCATCCAAAGCGTGGGGGGCGTCGGAAGAACTTCAGTGCGCCGGCGAAGAACTGGTGCCAATCCTTAGAGATCTACGGCGCCTAGCGGTGCTGGCGAATGCTAATGGGAAAGGCCTTTTCCTATGGGGGTCGTTGTAGTGAAGGAATGTCGCCCAACAAGTAGGTCAACGCGACTGCCGGGGAGTTCCTCGCGATGATCCAGTCGTTCCCGCGCGGCAACGCGTTACCTAGTCGTTGGGCGTAGATGAAAAACCACTTCGGCGTACTGTTGCTATCTGCGCAGCTAGTAGCTGGTTGCGGTGGCACCGACATTGAAACGGTAGCTTTGCTTGAGGAGCCCGGCGCGATTAGTAGCGACTGGATTGTTCTGACGTCCCAGTCGAACTTGCCAGTGCACAGCGCTAGGACCGGGGTCTGCGCTGTCCTTAGCCCGAATGACGCTCTCATTCATGGATTGGGCGCCGAGGACCTCTTGGATAGGAACCCTTTAAAGGCTGTGGCGACTGCACCAGACGGAAAGGAACTGGCCCTCACTAACTCTGCTGGAGGAGAGAGCGTAGTGCTCCCTGATGGGAATGGAAGGGGTGCTGTAATTTGCCGAAATCTCCATGAAGGCGGCCATCCTGGGAGGGTTCTGAGCGTTCGAGTAAGTTCGTTGCGTCGGATTGAGGTGCGGGCGATCTACTGGGTTAGCTTTCCGCACATCGACGCCCAACAAGTAGGTCAAGGCGGACTACCGGGGAGCTCCTCGCGATGATCCAACTGGGCGGCGCGGTAGCCGCTTACCATTTGCGTTATGCGCCATGAGCCGGATTAGGCGAGTTGCGACATCCCCCCGCTTTCAGTAGCAGTTGGATTTAGAGTCCGGGGTTAGCTTACCTGCTTCTTTCAGTTGCTTTGCATAGGCTGTCGGGGTTAGGCCGCCAAGTGCCTTCTTCGGTCTTTCCTCGTTGTACTCACGTCGCCACTTCTCGATGATCGTTCGCGCTTGCAGCAGACTCGGGAACCAGTGCTCGTTGAGGCATTCGTCGCGAAGCCGGCCGTTGAAGCTCTCGATGTAGGCGTT
>JAGRJL010000111.1:1942-8415 GCA_020442775.1 Lysobacterales bacterium
ACCCCGTGGCCTGAGATCGCCCGTTCGACTTCGATCACGACGGCCTCGTGCGTTGCGTCATCGACGATGGCAAGACACTTGATCGAGCGCCCCTCGGCAGAACGATCAAAGACGAAGTCCATCGACCACACCTGATTGGCTGCGGTCGGGCGAAGCAGCGGCTGGCGCTCTCCGATCGGTACCTTCTTCCGCTTGCGCCGACGAACCTGCAACTTCGCTTCCTGGTACAGCCTCTCCACGCGCTTGTAATTCACCAGCCGCTTCGCCTGTCGTAACTTCAGATAGATCATCCCGACGCCATAGCGCCGATGGCGATGCGCCAGAGCCAGGATCTCTGCCCGTAGCTCAACGTTGCGATCCGGCCCGGGCGTGTACCGATAGGCGCTGGGGCTCATGCGGATGACAGACAGCGCTCGCCGTTCGCTCAGCCCCCGCTCGACCATCTCCCGCACCAGCTCTCTGCGAGCGGGTGCAGTCACCACTTTTTTCGCATCACCTCGCGGGTAACCTCGATCTCCAGCATCGATTCGGCCAGTAGGCGCTTCAGGCGTGCGTTCTCCGCCTCCAGTTCCTTGAGGCGCTTGGCGTCGGGGACGCTCATCCCGCCGAACTTGCTGCGCCACAGGTAGTACGACGCCTCGCTGAAGCCGTGTCGGCGGCAGAGCTCCTTGACCGGCATACCCGCCTCGGCCTCACGCAGAAAGCCAATGATCTGTTCCTCGGAATAGCGCTTCTTCACGTCCAATCTCCTTCTCTGGGCGGATTGGACTCCAAATCGGAGTGCTACTCAAAATCGGGGGGACGTCGCCGAGGCACCGAGAGCATCTACTGGCGCGCCGTTGGCAGCCTTGACTCGCTCTGTGAGCGCGCTGAGGCGCTGGGGCAAAAGTGGTTGCGGGGGATGCGCGCAGTGCGGGCGCTGGAGCCGCCAAGGTAGAACAGCCAAGCCTGCGACTACTGCTCAGCCAAGTCTGCTGAGCGGGCGGTCGTGGATTGACCGCCACTACTCGCGTCTCGTTCGGCGAACTGAACCGCCAATCATGCCGTCAGACAACCAACTTCGCGCTTCCCGGAGTTCATTGGAGATCTGAAGAGGCAGATCACCGTTTCGACGATTCCCCAAGAACGCTTTCCGTGTGTCCCGTGTTTGTTTATGGAAATCCGTCTGTCCCGTGTTGTTGTTTTGTTTTGTTTGGTTGTTTTGCGGTCCCGTGCTGTTTTCGGTGTTGCTCCGCCTCCCTGGTTCGCGCTGCCAACTAAAGAAATCGGTCTGTCCCGTGTTGCTCGATCACGGAGTTCATTGGAGATCTGAAGTTGCAGATCGCCGTTTCGACGATTCCCCAAGAATGGTTTCCGTGTGTCCCATGTTGTTCTGTTCGGTTAGAAATCCGTCTGTCCCGAGTTTCTCACGATTCCCCAAGAACGATTTCCGTGTGTCCCGTGCTCGTTCGCGCTTTGCTTTTCATCAACTTTGGATCATAGTTCGCTCGTCATCACCTGATTTCAGCGGGCCAAAATCGTTATTTAGATAACCCGGCCGAACGCTCCCTTCGACAAATTCTCGAAGATAGAACCCGCATCGAAACTTCGACACGACCGCATGCACGAACGTATCACTAAAGAAGCAGCCACCCAGCAAGCCTTTGAATTCACTCAAACCCGTCTCGGTACCGTTCAAACCCCTCGAAAAATGGATTGATTCAAAGCTCTGCACCGATTGTTTTATGATCGCAGAAAATCTGGGGTGAGTCCGTTCACTATCAAACAATTGAATTTGATTTGGAAAAAACACATACATTGGCACACTATCCATGAGCGAATTGATCTGGACAATCCGTCCGTACTGACGAAGGGATTCGAGTTCCGGCATCAGAAGCCCCGAGAAGACATAGTCCATTCCAGGATAATGCGTGAACGCGACGCTTGATTGCATTCGGAACTCAACCTCACCGTCGTGAAGAAAATTGTGCGCGTAGATTTCGTCAAATGTGGCAACGCTTCCGTGAATTCTGATCTCTTCGAACTGAGGAGCATCTTCACCCCGCACGAACTGGAAAAATCTCACTTGATTACCCCTCGGACGACGATTCCCCAAGAACGGCTTCCGTGTGTCCCATGTTGTTTCTTTCGACGATTCCCCAAGAACGGTTTCCGTGTGTCCCATGGGGTTCTTCGGAGTTCATTGGAGATCTGAAGAGGCTGATCACCGTTTCGACGATTCCCCAAGAACTGCTTCCGTGTGTCCCATGTTGTTGTCCTTGAAGATCTAAAGTCGCAGATCACCGTTTCGACGATTCCCCAAAAACGGTTTCCGTGTGTCCCATGATGTTTGTAGAGAATTATTCGAGTCTGAAAATAACTTCCACTTTATCCTTATCTGCTTCATTCAACTCGCACCTTGCGAGCCCTCAACCAAGCTTCAGAAGAAGCCGATGCCGGTTCTAGAAGTATTTCAAGCCCACCCGAATCTGCACTCCTGGCGTTATATTCTACTAAGTGAATGTCTATAGGTATATTCGCAAGCACGTAATCAAACAGAGGCACATCCAACGTAGTTTGGATGATAAAATCACCCGTCTTTCCAACGGCGTTGTCTCGCTCTTCGGCACCGACCTCGAACCTGAGGAGAGTCGGCGTCATAGCAACAGGCTCCTCGGTCAGGATTTCCTGTGCAACGAGCCACCTGTTCATGTGCCTGGCGGGAATGCTCTCAAATGACCGATTGCTCGGCACTATGCTGAGCCTTCTATGTATATATTCGAGTGCTTCTAATGCACGCACACAGTAGTCTATCTCTTTAAGTTCCTGTGCCTCACTCGAAGGAGAATTGAACAATAGAGGATCTACAATTGTGGGATGCGCTATCAACCTTAGCTCAAACCTTGAAGCATTCAAGAATGCGCTGGTGATCGTACCGACATCCCGAATGATATGAATTCCCGCTGGAGACAAACTTGTTAGCGTTCGTGTGTCAACGCTTACCCGTGCATCTACAACCATGGGGTCAGTCTGAGGCAATGGCGCCCTCAGGTTGATCGATATACATCCACCAGCCATCCTAATCAAAAGTTCAGCACCCTTCCTTCCGCTGTGACTTTCGACTTCCACCGGAATTTGCGGACCTTCGTTCGCACGAAGTATCCCGGAGCCGCTCATTGAAGGATTAGCACCGATCTCCATGGCGCCGGACTTGGGAGGCGAGAATCCAAGGTGCCGGAGGAGTTCCGATTCTTCCATGAATAACTGCCCGGTGAGCCGCGCTCGGGTGCCCCAATCCAAGAAGTCTTGATATTGTTGCACCTCATCCGGTACCGACCCGATAAACCTGAACTTGAGTTCAGCGCTCTCATCCGCAGCGCCAATGAGATACCGCTCGTTTTCGCTCAAGTACTCTAAGCGAACATTGAACCGCGGGTCGATCTCCTTGCATTGGAGCTGGAACTCTTTTGCGTACTGACTGATACTAGGGGTGGATTTTAGAATGCTACGTCGTTTCGAGGCTTGAATTGAGAGATGAAAATCCTCAGGACAAGAACTGACCATCAAATCGAATGATTGTTTTTCAATCAGGTCAACTCTGAGCGAGTCAAGATTTTCTGACATGCGACCCAACATTGAATCAAGAGAAACCCAGAAGCATCGCCCCTGGGATCTCCGAACTGCAATGAGAAATACCGGCAGATCTTGATCTCGCAGTCGGATAGCGGTTTTCTTTTTTAGCGAAACTACGTTGCATCTTGCTCCGATCGACTTCACCTGCACTGCAATCGTTACTTTTGCTTTTCCGGCAAACACGGACGTCGCTGCGAAACAGTCGACTCCCATATCCGGGTCGGGCTTCCCGACTTGCCAATTCCAATCTGCCAGTACTGCCTTGACTCGAGCCTCCCCCGCTGCACCAGCATGGTAGCTCGTCATTCCCATGAGGCTTCGTTGCCTTGAAGTCACCTAAATCCCCGCGCTGCGCACTGAAATGGCACATCCCATGCCTTACTATCTGTGTTGGCATCTACGAACACTAATCCGGGCCCAAAACCTCCAACAGACCACTGTCCTAAAGCACAATCTCCTCTCACCCATTAGAAATCCGTCTGTCCCGAGTTCGTTTGGCTTTCGTAATGGTTTGGCAGGGGCCGTTCCCTGTTGGGCGTCCGCTGGCTATGGGGGCTTCAATAGAAACATCTCCCGGCGATCCGCATGAACGCGCGACCGGGTAGCTTCATCAGAAAAGATCAATTGTCTCAACGATTGTCTCAATGTCGAATGCCAACCCGAGGCCAGCGAAGCTCGGTATCGCGCTAACACCGAAAGGAATCGGCGCAAACCGTGTCTCCGCAACGATCCCGAGAAGCAGCGCTGGAGCCGAACTAAGTAGGATAGCGTTTCCCTGATATCGCCCTGTTACTGGCTTTAGCACTACTGGTGAACCGCTTGAGCCAGGAATGGTGGCCCCGTCGATGAGAAATCCCCGAGTAACTCTTTTGCGGCAGTTGCCAGCCGAGTCCCGTTGCTCTTCATGAAGTTCCTCACCGAGACGTGATGCAATGATGCCTTGCCTTATTAGTGGAAAGTTCGATCGGCCCTGGCGAATGCCGCTCGGATACCCCACAGTGACGATTTCCTCTCCGGCAGTTATCTCAAGTTGTGCACGCTTGTCTGCCGTTGCGAACCAGTCCTCGGGAACGAACTTATTCGAAAGTCCTTGAACGCCGTTGAACAACGGGACTGCGTCTATTGCAAGTACATCAACCGCAGGATCTGGGTGTTCACGAACCCGCGACCCGCGCGCATCGTTGAGCGGGTAGGCAACTGCTTCGGCAGTCAAGCCGCTTCCTCTCTCGACGTTGACGTGCAGCAGCAATTCCTGCATTGCTGCACGTTTCGCCGGTTTCTCACTAAGTACGTGCTTGTTTGTGACTAGAAACGACCTCCACTGATCGGCGTCTCCGACGCGGCGCCCAATCAGAAAACCCGTCCCACTGGAGCCAAGCGGCGTCTCGATGAGAACCGCCGCGTAAGCCCATGTGCTTTCTATTGGTGATCCCACTGAACCTCCTACACCGCCCAACGTCGATAGGGAACCAGATTGGGCCATGTGAGAATCGAAGCGCTAACAGCCAAGATTCACACCATCCAACTCGCAACTGTTCCCAAGCTCCCGTTACTCTCACCCAACGCAGATCGCCTCCATCAACTTACCGTGCCACAAGGTTTTCCAAGGAGACCAAATCACCCCTACCCCCAAGTCAGCTCCCGCTGCCTAACCGCACAATCCCGCAAATACAGATTGATCAAGCTCTGATACGGCAACCCCTTCTCCTCCGCCATGCTCTTGAAGTAGGCAATCGTCTCCTCATCCAGGCGAATCGTGACCTGCCTCTTCAGGCGCTTGGCATAGGGGTTCTTGATGGACTTGGAAAAATCGTAGCTCTCACGCATGTCTGAATCCTTCGTACTGAATCCGCTCACGCTTGTCGGCCTTGCGGGCGGAGATGATGCGAATGGTGTCTCCCTGCCGGTAGCAATGGGCAACCACCAGAATCCGAAGTTGGCGCTGAGACCGAGCAGGATGAACCGGTCCTCGTCGTCAGAATGGTCGGGATCTGCGATCAGTCGACCCGACTCGTCGGCGAAGACCGTTCTGGCTTCCTCAAAGGAAACGCCATGCTTCCTGAGGTTGGACTCCGCCTTTTCCGAGTCCCATTCGAAGCTGAGCCCATCCATGACGTCAGTATAACTACAACGTAGTTACATGTAACGGCCCAGAGAACGCCAGCCACAAAAACAAAAAGCGCCCCCGAAGGAGCGCTTTCCATTCCTGCCGAACGACCACGGGAGGCAACCTGGGCCCTGAGCCCTCCCCCCTGGGCCCTTCTAAAGATGCAACAACAACCGAACCGGATCCTCCAAGAAATTCTTAACCGCCACCAGGAAAAGAACAGCATCCTTCCCATCAATAATCCGATGGTCATAGCTCAGCGCGATATACATCATCGGCCGGGCCACCACTTGGCCGTTCTCAACCACCGCACGCTCCTTGATCGCGTGCATGCCGAGGATCGCGCTCTGCGGCGGGTTGATGATCGGGGTGGAGAACAGGGAGCCGAACACGCCGCCGTTGGTGATGGTGAAGGTGCCGCCCTGCAGGTCGGCGATGCCGATGCCGCCCTCGCGGGCCTGCTTGGCGAAGGTGCCGATGGACTTCTCCACGTCAGCCAGTGACTGGGCGTCGGTGTCGCGCAGGACCGGGACGAACAATCCCTTGTCGGTGGCGACGGCGATGCCGATGTCCTGGAAGGCGTGATAGATGATGTCGTTGCCGTCCACCGAGGCGTTGATGATCGGGTGCAGCTTGAGCGCTTCGGTGCAGGCGCGCACAAAAAAGCTCATGAAGCCCAGCTTGACCCCGTGGGCCTTCTCGAAGGCGTCCTTGTACTTGTTGCGCACGTCCATCACCGGCTGCATGTTGACCT
>JAGRJL010000112.1:0-8206 GCA_020442775.1 Lysobacterales bacterium
CGTAAAAGAAATTCACAATGGAGACGCACCGCGATTGTTTGCTGGAGGGCTGCAGGCAGGCCCCATTCAAGAGATGCCGAATGGGTGCTGGTGCGATCGGAATTCAGGGGTCGCCGCATCCAGCACGCAATTGCAGGAGCTCAGAGCGATCGACCGCTGGACCCCAGGCAATACGGCGTTCTTGCTTAAGATGCCCGCGGAAGCGGCCAGGCGGAAATAACTCGTGCTTGGGACATGGCTGGATTGATCGCCGACGGTCATGGCGGAGCGCTTGCGGCGGACTTGCTGCGCACTCGCAAGCGGCAAGCCGCGCCTCAGGGTGTGAGCTTCAAGACCGCAACGGGCGACGCTGCACATCGTTGCACACCAGAACTTCGGCGATTGATCGCGGCAAGCCTGTTGCGCAGGCGACGCTCGGCCACTACCGGACAGTCAGGGCTCTCAGCGCAGGGTCTTGATCTGCTTCGGCCTGAAGAATTGCCCCACCACAGACGCAAGGAAAAATATCGGCGTCACCCATCGCAGCAGGTGCAGCCATGAATGAGTAGAGCTGTAGCTGCGCTCGGTCAACAGCATCGCCGCATTGCCCGGGTCTTCGCTGATTTCCTTGGTGCCTTTGGCCAGCGCTGTATTCAGCACCTGGTGCGACGCCTGCCGCAGCCCGGGAATCTTGAGCAGCCACTCGCCGCCGCGCATGTACAGGGTGACCACCTGATCCTGCCGAACCACCGATCGCTCGATGATCGCCCCGACCCCCGGAAGAGACGGAATTCCGCCATAGATGACCATGTTGGACAGCAAACTGACCACAAAGATCAGTTCCAGCACCAGAAACCAGTAGGATCGTTTGCGCGCGGGGGGGTGTGCTTTGGTGATCAGGCCAGCCATGGCGCGCTCCAGCAGCGGCGGTAAACAATATCGACCCGTACAGGCCGAGTCTGGCAAATATCTTGCACGCTAAGGGTTATATCGGCCATAACCAATCGTCACAATTCTGACCAAACCCACAGTATTGTGACCCCCGATAGGGGAGCATTGCCAGCATGACGCCACTGACACCCCAGCAATCTGGCGAAGCGGCTACCGGCATCGCTGACAGCGATCTGTTGCGTGCGCGCGAGTCGCTCAAGCAGCACGCGCTGACCCTGGCCAAGCAATGGCAGTCGCTCTCGGCGGAGGGCTGGAATCCGGCGCACGGCCGCGGCATCCAGCTTGCTGCGCGGCAGATCGTCAAGGCCAGTGAGCGGCTGCGGCTATCGCTAAGCCGCAAGGCCAGCGAACTGGAGAGCGCCCTGCGGGTGTTCGTGGAAACTTCCGAATCACCGGAAGTGGAGCAGATCGAGCACCTCAGCGGTTTGATCAGCATGCTCGCCAGCACCGCCCTGGCGGTCGATCTGGCCCCGCTGCATGCGGCAGAAGTTGCGCAGCCCGCACCGGTAGAACCGACCCAGGCCAGTCCCACCAGTCGTGTTGACGGTCGCCTGGTGGTGCTGGGCATGGATGAGGAGCAGTCGGCGGAGTTGCTGGAAGCGCTGCGCGAACACCGGATCGATCTGCGCGTGGCCGACTCTCCGCTGGATATCGGCTCAGGCGGCGAATGGCCGGCGGCGATCCTGTTTGATGGCTGCATGATCGAGGCTGCGGCGAGCATGGCCCGGTACTGGGCAGATCAGGCCGATCCCAGCCTGGCCCCGAAACTGGGGCTGATCTCATCGCGGCGTGATCTGGGACGCAAACTGGTCGCATCGCAGCTGCAGATTCCCTATTTCGAACCGCCACTCGACGTACAGCGCCTGATCGAAGCGCTCGGTCTGGTCAGCAGTACCGGCAGCGCCGCTGGCCGGGTGCTGTTGCTGGATGCCAATCGCGAACGTGCGGTCCAGCAGGCCCATTGGCTGACCGAAATCGCCTGTACCGTGCGCCTGGCGATAGACGCGACCGATCTGGCGACCGCGATGGCCGACTTCCGACCCGACCTGGTCATCATCGACGGCGATCTGCCGGAGAACCTCGGTCTGGCCTGCGTACAGGCGGTACGCGAGTGGCCGCAGGGCGCCCATCTGCCGATCGTGGTCGCCGGCGACAGCCGCAATCTGCGCCAGCGAGAGGATGCCATCGCCGCGGGTGCCGATGAGTATCTGATCAAGCCGGTCAAGCCCCGCCATCTGAGCAGCGTGGTGGTCAGCCGCCTGCACCGAGCCCGTCGCTGGGCCTCGCTGGCGCGACCAGAGGCAGCGGCGGCCAGCGCCTTCCTGCCGCGCAATGCTTTTCTCGACCGCCTGCGTCGACTGCAGCCGCGGCGCGAGGCGGCGGCAATCTATGTCGCACTGGACGATGCCGAGCAGCTACGCAAGCAACTCGGACTGGCGCGCCTGCCGGAGCTGGATCAGGTGGTCGGCGACCTGCTGATTTCGCGCCTGGGTGCGGCCGACTTCGCCGGTCTTTATCAGGACTTTGCCTACCTGTTGCTGGTTGAACGCGAGGAACGGCACGAGCTGATGGCCATCGCTGAAGCGCTGCGCACTTCCATCGAATCCAGTCAGGCCGTGCTGGGCGGGCAGCGCATCAATCTGCACGGCAGCCTCGGCGTGGCCCTGCTCTCCGCCGGCCCGGTCGAGACCTGCGTGGATAACGCCCGCGCTGCCGCACTCGCTGCGCAGCAGCTGGGCGGCAATCGCTGTCTGTGGTTCGACGTCGGCAGCAGCGCGATCAAGCCGGCCGAGCGTGAAGCGCGCGCCGGAGCGCTGCTGGCGCGACCGCAGGAACGGCCGGCCACCCTGCTGGGTCAGCCGCTGCTGCCGCTGCGCGGCCAGGTCAGCGAGCAGTATCTGATCACGCCCTGCTGGCCCTCCGAACAGCCCGATCAGGCGCCGCTGACCTATGCCGACATCAGCCGGCTGGGCAATGACAGCAGCCGCCTGCAGGCGCTGGATCGGCGGCTGCTCGCTCAGGCGCTGGATTTGCGCGCCGATCAGCTCAAGCGTGGCAAACAGCTGCGGCTGGTGATGGAGCTCTCGCCAGGGCACCTGCAGCAGGCCAGCTTCCTGCCGTGGCTGGCGGGCGAACTCAAGCAGCGCAAACTGTCGGGTAGCGGCTTGGCGGTGGTCCTGCCTTCTTCGCTGCTGGTCGACCACCTCGATCAGCTGGTGACCACCGCCGACGCCATGCACCGGCTCGGTTTGCGCATCGGACTCGGCGATTTCGGTCGTGATCTGGCCGCGGTGGCGCGGCTCAAGCTGGCACCCATCGATCTGGTGGTATTGGCACCCGAAGCGATCCACAGCAGCAAGGGCCCGGTCGAGGAAAGTACCCTGGCCAGTCTGGTGCGCCGCGCACAGGACGGCAATGCCCAGGTGGTTGCCCGCGACATCGAACGCAAGGAGGCGCTGGCCCTGGTCGAACGGCTGGGTGTGGAATACGTCCTGTCGACCGCAGTCGCCGCTCCGTCCACCGAGTTCCAGTTCGAATTCAAGAGCTGGCTGCGGCAGCGTTAGCGGCCGATGCCCGCCGCAGCGGGCTCAGCCTGGGGCCGAATCGGCCGGCTCGCGCATCGTTCGCAAGCGCCGCTCGTGATCGCGCCCGGCGACGAACCCGACCCGGGTGAGCAGCAGCGAAATCGCCGAGCCCAGCGCAGCGAAGCCGCCCAATGCCATGCCCAGATTGGTCAGCCCGGCAACCATCCAGGCTGAGCTGAGATCACCGAAGCGGTAGACCGCGGTGTCGATGAAGCTCTTGGTCTTGTAGCGGGCCTCGCGATCGACGCTGGTGTAGAGATTGGCAAAGGCCGGCTCGGTGATCGCGAAGCGCCCGGCACGGGTGAGAATCTGAATCGCGGTCAGCACCCAAACGGTGGGCGCCATCGCCAGCACCGCCAAACTGACGCAGGCCAGCAGCGGCGGGATCATCAGCACCTTGTCCATCGAGATTCGGGTCAGGATCAGCCGGGTCACGAACAGCTGCGCCAACAGGGTCAGGAAATTGACCGAGAGATCGATATTGGCAAAGAAGGCGGTGCGCTGGTGGGAATCGGCGATCGCGGCTTTGACCGCGCCGAGCTGCTGGATGTAGATCATCGAGCCCATCAGCACGCCCAGAAACATCATCAGCACCAGCGGGCGCAGTTCGCTGCGATCGCGGATCAGCCGGATCCCGGCCAGGATGGTGCCGCCGATGGGCGGTGCATCATCCAGCGGTCGGCCGTTCTCGCGACGTTTGGCGCTACCGGACAGGCTCAAGCTGCAAAGCAGGGCCAGCAGCAAGAGCCCTGCAGCCACCAGCATCAGCCCGGACAACGCAATCTTGCTGACCAGCAGACTGGTCAGGGCTGGACCGACGATCCCGCCGACAGTGCCACCACCCGCAATCACCCCGAACCAGCGCTTGGCGTCGGCCGGGTCCCAGACGTCGGCCATGAAGCTCCAGAACACGCTGACCGCATACAGATTGAACACGCTCAGCCAGATGACGAAAGCCGGCGCCAGCCAATCCGGCCGCTGCGCCTGGGAAAACAGGGAATGGAGGGTCAGCAGACAGCCAATGAAAACCGCATAAATCGCCGGAACGAACACCCGTCGTCGAAATTTGGACACGATCGCCCCGTAGACCGGGACCAGCAGGGTCATGCAGATGAAGGTCCCGGTGAACAGCCACTGGGCACGCTCGGGCCCGAACTGTACCGCCATCTCCTCGCGCACCGGGCGCAGCACGTAGTACGCCGCCAGCAGGGAGAAGAAATAGCAGAACGACAGCACCAGGCGAGCCGGCGACAGCGCGCGCCCTGGCGCCAGGTCCGCCGGAGGCATCTGTGAACTCAAGAGTTCACCAGCAGGCGCCGCCTTTGCCCGGAGAGTGCCCCGCCACGGGGATGAATCGACATCGCTAGACCCCTTTGCGAGGACCCGGATCGCAGCCGAGGATACACGCTGTCGCAGGCAATGCCAGCGCGGCGCTAGGCCGCGCGGGCGCTGCGGGTGGCGATCAGATCGGCGGCCCGTTCACCCAGCATGATGGTCGGCGCGTTGGTGTTGCCGCCGATCAGGGTGGGCATTACTGAAGCGTCAACCACGCGCAGACCGCGCACCCCGTGCACTCGCAGCTCGGCGTCCACGACCGCATCCTCGTCTTGCCCCATGCGGCAGGTGCCGACCGGGTGATAGATGGTCTCGGCCTTGGTGCGGATGAACTCGATGATCGACGCCCGATCCTGGGCCGCTGCGCCAGGCAGTATCTCCTCTGCCCGGTAGGGGTCAAAGGCCGCCTGGGCAAAAATTTCCCGGCTCAGCGCGAAGCCCTCGAGCATGATCTCCAGGTCCTCGCCATCGCTGAGATAGTTGGCTCGAATGACCGGCGGATCGCCTGGACTGGCCGAGCGCAGGCTGATGCTGCCGCGACTGCGCGGGCGCAGCGCACAACAATGCAGGGTGTAGCCATTCCCAGGCAGCCGATTGCGCCCGTGATCATCGAGCAGAGCGGGCACGAAGTGATACTGCAGATCGGGCCGCGCATCGGGCGCCCGCGAGCTGCGTGCGAATCCGCCCGACTCGGCGATATTGGAAGTGCCGATCCCGCTCTTGGTCAGGAAGTAACGCAGGCCCACCATCAGATCATTGGTGCGATCGTAGGTGATGTTCTGGCTACAGCTCTGCAGCAGACAGATATCCAGGTGGTCCTGCAGATTGGCCCCTACTCCGGGCAGCTTCACCCGCGGTCGAATGCCGTGCCGGCGCAGCGCCTCTTCATCGCCGATGCCGCTGAGCATCAGCAACTGCGGGCTGTTGACCGCGCCCCCACACAGCACGATTTCCCGGCTGGCCTCCAGGCGTACCTCGGCACCACCACGCTGAACCACCAGCGCGGCCGCGCGGTCGCCCTGGAACTCGATCCGGTGGGCCAGGGTGGAGGTCATGATCTCCAGATTGGTCCGCGCGCGGATACCGGACAGATAGGCCCGCGCCGCGCTGCAGCGACGACCGTCGCGCTGGGTCACCTGATAGTGGCCAAAACCGATCTGGTCGGCGTCATTGAAGTCGGCGTTGCGCGGCTGGCCGGCGCCAGCGGCGGCGTCCAGGAACACTGCGGTGAGCGGATTGGTATAGCGCAGATCCTGCACGCTCAGGGGGCCACCAACACCGTGATAGGCGCTGGCGCCGCGCTGCTGATCCTCGGCACGCTTGAAGTAGGGCAGCACTTCTGACCAGCCCCAGCCACGATTGCCGGCCTCAGCCCACTCGTCGTAGTCGCGAGCGTGGCCGCGGATGTAGCACATCGCGTTGATCGAGCTTGATCCGCCCAGGACCCGCCCTCGCGGCCAGTAGAGTCGGCGCCCGTTGAGCGCAGCCTCTGGCTCGGTTTCGTAATGCCAGTTGATCTGCTTGTTGTTGATCAGCTTGGCCAGGCCGGCCGGCATGTGAATGAACGGATGCCAGTCACGGCCTCCCGCTTCAACCAGCAGTACCGAGACCGCTGGATCGGCGCTCAGCCGATTGGCCAATACGCAGCCAGCCGATCCTGCGCCGACAATAATGTAGTCGTACACGCACTTCCCCTTGTCGCGGCGCGGCGATTATCCGCGCCTGGCGATCCGCTTTCGGCCAAGCTGCAAGCAGCTCGGGTCGACCGATCACGGCGTCCGTCATGCGGCAACCGGCTTTCGGCGCGACTGTCTGGCTCACTGCTCTTGACGGCAGTTCGGACCAGACCCCTGCGTTTTCCATTGTCCCGGACGAAAAATAGAGTGATTACTCCAACACCGAGATGCGGTCACCCTGGCGCAGCTTGCCCAACGGGCGCTGCGGACTCTCGGCATCAATCATTGGCAACAGATTGACTCCGAAGATGACCCCTTCATCACGTTGTCGCAGCCGCTTGAGGATCCCCAGCGGCTCGCCATCTTCGTCGCGCATGCCGCGCTCGGGGTCCACCGTGGTGAACACGCAGCGGGTGCAGGGATTGGCCACCCGAAAGTGCAGGCCGCCGATCTTCAATACCCGCCATTGATCTTCGGCCCAGGCGGCGGCGCCGGATACCACCAGGTTGGGCCGAAACCTGGCCATCTCCAGCGGTCTGCCCAGCGCCTCGCTCAGGGCCCCCAGTGAGGCGTCATTGCACAGCAGCAGTGGATAGCCGTCAGCGAAGGACACTGGCTGGGCCGGATGACCGCGCTGATCGCTGGTCATCCGCAGCGCCTCGGCATCCATGTACACCAGCCGCAGCGCACGACCGAATCGATTCGAGAGCCATGCCGCGGCAGCGGTGGAACCGAGCAGCGCCTCGACCTGGTCAGACCAGACTCGCACCGTGGTCCGCTGACCGTCGCCAGCCGGTACCGGTTCGCGATGTGAGTCGGCACCGGGCCAGGACAACTCCAGGGCACCACTGGCATCGGACAGTACCTGCAGCAACACCAGCGCCGGCAGAATTCGCCCGGTGACGAAGCGCCCCTGCTCATCAACCAGCATCCAGCGACGATCTGCAGACAGTCCACGGGGCCTTACGGTGGCCTCGGAGAGCGCAATACCGCGCGCGGATTTGAGCGGGTAACGAAAAATTGCACTGAGTTGCATCGACGGTTCAGCCTTCACTGGTTAGAACTGGGAGTGCGAGCGGGCTCGACAGCGACAGGCGCCCAAAGCGGCCTAGTGGCCCCTGCCGCCAAGCTTGCCCACACCATAACCGGTTACCTCCGAAGCGGGCGAACCCCGGGCGGAGAGCCCGCGCGGGCCTGACCCGCGACGAGGTTAGGGCATGACCGGCTCGCCTCGATGCGAGGCTGATGGCAATCAGCAAGAACTGCCCCCTGTCTATTCGCAGTTAACAGACTTGTTGCATATCAATCAATACAATAGCGAACCATGTTAAGACTGTTTCCCCTCATTCTAGGTGCGCTCGGTTGGCTGGCCATGGGAACCCAGGGTTCCCTCGCTGCAGATACCGTCGCACCCGCTAGTACGGTCACTGCGCCGGTCGCCCCGCTCAGCACCGAACAGTCGGATGCGCTGGTGGCCGAGCTCAAGCTCGCCGGACAGAGCATTACCGAGAGCGGGCAAGTGCCGGCGCTGGGCATCGCGGTCGTCACCTCCGGCAAGGTGCTGATGGCCGAAGGCTTTGGCACCACCCAGGTGCAAAGCGGCACGCCGGTCACCGACCAGACCGTGTTTCGCCTGGCCTCGGTCAGCAAGACCCTGACCGCCGGACTGCTGGCGCTGCT
>JAGRJL010000112.1:8377-8817 GCA_020442775.1 Lysobacterales bacterium
TTGGTCGACGCCTTCGGCACGGTCACCCCGAAGTGTCAGCCGGGCGATTGCTACGCCTATCAGAACGTTGCGTTCTCGCTCGCTGGGGTGGTCGCCGAAGCGGCTACCGGCGATTTCATCGACGTACTGATGACCAAGCGTCTGTTTCTGCCGCTGGGCATGCGTACCGCAAGCATGGGCCGCACCGCGCTGATCGGATCCGACAGCTGGGCGCGACCGCATATCCGGCGGCGGGGACGCTGGCGCGCGGTCGATCCGCTGCCCACCTATTACCGATTGCCGGCGGCGGCCGGGGTCAACGCCAGCCCGGCAGATCTGGCGATCTGGCTGCAGGCCTTGCTGGGCGCCTATCCGGAAGTGCTGGACGCCAACGCGTTGGCGGAGATTGGCGAGACCCGAATTGACACGCCGACCGAGATCCGCGGATCCAGCTGGCGTGG
>JAGRJL010000112.1:8892-11327 GCA_020442775.1 Lysobacterales bacterium
TTCATGCCGGCGCCGTGCAGGGTTACCGCGCGCTGATGGGCGTGCTGCCGGACAACGATTTTGGCGTGGTGGTGATCTGGAACAGCGAAACTTCGCTGCCCAGCGGACTGTTTCCGACCATTCTGGATCGTCGACTGGGTCTGACCGAGAAGCAGTGGATCAAGCTGCCCAAGGTGTCCCAGCCCGCTCGCGCAGCGGCCCGCTGAAGCAGCGCCGGAAGCTTCTGCCGCTTGCTGGCGGCGCGCCGCTGCGTCGCTAGTGATCCCCACGATCAGGCGGCAGACGATTCGCGCTGCCCTTGCCTATGACCGATCAGCGGACCACCAGCGCAGCGCTGTGAGTCTGTCTTCACGGGAACAGATCAGCTCCAGCGGCCAGCTGACGCAAGTCGTGCGCACAAAAAAACCCCGCCGACCAGAGTCAGCGGGGCATGCGATTGAAAACGTTCTGGCGACGCTAATTGCCGAGCGAAAACTCCAGCCGCTGCCGAGCGACCGTCGCTACCGGCTGCCCGTTCTCGATTTTCGGCTTGAACTTCCACGCCTCCAGCGCACGCACGGCCTCGCGATCAAAGATCCGGCGCGGTTCGGCATCGACCACCGAGACATCGCGCACGTCGCCGGCCACGGTGATGGTGAATTCCAGCTCCACCCACCCGGAGATCTGCTGACGCAGCGCACGCGACGGGTAGCTGGGATTGACCCGGGTGACCAGTTCGAAGTTGCTGTTCTGCTGCGACGGCGGCGGCGCTGCGGGCGCCACCGGCTGGGTTGACGCTACCTGGGTCGGCGGCGGGGCCGGCGCCGGAGTCGGTGCAGCCGGGGGCGGCGTGGGCGCCGGTGCCGGTGCCGGGGGCGGCGTTGCGGCCGCCTGTGCAGCAGACGCCGCGCGCGCTTCCTCGGCCAGTCGAGCCCGCTCTTCGGCCTGCGCACGCTGATCATCGGCACGCTTGTAGCTGATCACGCGCTGTTCCAGGGTCGCAAGCACCACCGAACTCGGCTGCGCCCGCTTCAGCAGGGCGACGGCCTGGTCGGCTTCGTCATAACTGCGCGCCTCGATCAGCTGCTCGGTCATACCCTGGGCCAGCGGCATCAGCTCCAGTATCGCTACCTGTGCAGCCGAGTTGCGTGGCTCCTGATCGAGCACCCGAAGATAGTAGTGAAAGGCATTGTTGCCGGCCGGCGCGATCAGCCGGTTCTCGGCCACCGCCGAGCTCGCCGCACTGAGCAACTCATCAACCGACATCGCCACGTCCGGTTGGGCCGCTGCTACATCTTCGGAGCCGGCGTCGTCCGCTGCCGGCTCGATGGCGTCTGCGACATCAGTGGCGCTGGCGTCCGTCGCTGGCGGCGTATCAGTGGCCGCAACCGGCTCCGGATCACCGCCCCCGCAGCCGGCAACCGTGAGCAGTGCCACCACCGTTGGCACCAGCAACAGGCGCCGGAACTCCAAGAAAATGGAATCACGTTCGAACATATTTCCCCCGAGGGTTAGTGCCGATCCCAACCCGACAATTGCGGTTTCCACCAGATTAGCACGGTTTAAGCCACTGTCTCGTCTTCGTTCAGGGAGCAGTCAGCGCCCCCATGCATGAACGCGCGTTCGGCGGCTCAAAGGGTGGCAGCGCCGGCAAAAATCGCAAGTTCTGACAACCATTTGCGTCACCATAGGCGAGCCAGCGGACCGGTTCAACAAATCGTAAACGAATCGCCTTGGAGGGCAATTTGGCAAACAAATCCTCCCATACGCGCAGGGCGCCGGAACCGCCGGTCAGGCCGCTGGGCTGGTTGTCGTCTCGCCCCAGCCAGACCACGCCCAGGTGTTCCCCGGTGAATCCGGCGTACCAGCTGTCGCGCAGGTCATCACTGGTTCCGGTCTTCCCGGCTGAGGCCACCTGCATCCTTCCATCGCTGGTCAACCGGCTGGCGGTGCCGGAAACGGTGGTCTCCACCAGCGCCAGAGTGAGCAGTTTGATGACCTCCACCTGGGTGGGCAATCCGGCCCGCATCGGCACTCTGCTCAGCACCTCGCCCCTGGCATTGGTCACCGCGCGCACCGGAGACAGCGGCAGTACCCGCCCACCGCTGGCGAGGGCCTGATACAGCTGGGTGACCTGCAGCGGCGACAGCTCCACCGCGCCAAGTACCGCCGATGGGTTGGGCGGGTCGCCGATGTCCACGCCCAGGTTGCGGATCAACTGGCCGAATGCGGGCATCCCCAGGCTCAGCCCCAGTCGGGCGGCCGCCTGATTGTAGGACTTGGCCAGCGCTTCGATCAGCATCACCTGCCCATGGCTGCGGCGGTCATAGTTCTGCGGCTTCCAGATCTGGCCGGTGGGCAGGCGATGGCTGACCGGGTCATCGGAGACCAGGCTGCCAAGGTTGAATTGCTGCGGTTAGGAAAGAGCCAGCAGGTAAACAAAGGGCTTCAGCAGC
>JAGRJL010000113.1:0-213 GCA_020442775.1 Lysobacterales bacterium
GCTGTTCGGTCGATTGCAGATGCCGGTTGGGATCGAAACCATCCAGATTGGCCAGCAGGAAGCGGCAGGTGTTGCGGATCCGCCGGTAGGAATCGGCCACTCGCTTGAGGATCTCGTCGGAGACGCTCATTTCGTTGCGGTAGTCGGTGGCGGACACCCACAGGCGCAGGATGTCGGCGCCCAGGGTGCTCATCACCTTCTGTGGCGCGACCA
>JAGRJL010000113.1:368-2448 GCA_020442775.1 Lysobacterales bacterium
TGCTGATCGGAACCCTCCAGATAGAGGTCAGCCGGCACCCCCAACTGCGGATCGGCTTCCAGCACGCAGGCGTGCGAGACCCCGGAATCGAACCAGACATCCAAAATGTCGGTGACCTTGTCGTACTGATCGGCCTGATCGCCGAGCAGTTCGGCCGGATCCAGGTCGTACCAGACGTCGGCGCCCCCTTGCGCCACCCGGTCGGCCACCTCGCGCATGATCCGCGGACTCTCTGGATGCGGCTCGCCGTTTTGCTTGTCGATGAACAGCGCGATCGGCACGCCCCAGGTGCGCTGCCGCGAAATGCACCAGTCGGGGCGATTTTCGATCATCGAGCGGATCCGCCGTTCGCCCCAGCTGGGCACCCAGCGCACGGTACCGATGGCCTCCAGCGCATCGCGACGCAGATTCGCCTCTTCCATCCCGATGAACCACTGCGGGGTGGCGCGGAAGGCCACCGGGCTCTTGTGCCGCCAGCAGTGCGGGTAGCTGTGCGGATAGGTTGCGTAAGCCAACAGCGCGCCGCGCTCGCGCAACACCTCGACGATGGCTTCGTTGGCCTTCCAGATGTGCAGCCCTTCGAACAGACCAGTGCCGGGAACGAAGGTGCCGTTGCCGGCAACCGGATTGAGCACCTCCAGACCGTATTTCTGACCGACCTCAAAGTCCTCCTGGCCGTGACCAGGGGCGGTGTGCACCGCACCGGTACCGGCGTCCAGGGTCACGTGTTCGCCCAGAATCACCGGCGAAGCGCGATCGTAGAAGGGATGGCGCAGCTGCAAATGCTCCAGCGCGGCACCCTTGACCGTGGCCAGTGGCGCCGTATTCGGCTGGCCAAATCGGGCCATCGCGCTCTCTGCCAGCCCTTCAGCCAGGATCAGTCGCAGCGGCTCGCCATTCGGATCGCTGGCCTGCAGCACCACGTAGTCCAGCTCCGGATGCAGCGCCACCGCGAGATTGGCGGGCAATGTCCACGGGGTGGTGGTCCAGATCGGGATCGCGTAGCGGGCGCCGTCCTTTGGCAAACCCAGCCGCGCAGCCGCATCGGCGCTGTCGGCGGCCTCAAATGCCACATCCACCGCCGGCGAGACCTTGTCCATGTATTCAATTTCGGCCTCGGCCAGGGCCGAGCCGCAGTCAAAGCACCAGTGCACCGGCTTGGCACCGCGGCGCAGGTGGCCGTTTTCGATGATTCGCGCCAGCGCTCTGAGCATGTCGGCCTCGTAGCCGAAGCTGCGGGTCTCATAGGGCGTATCCCAGGCGCCGAGCACGCCCAGCCGCTTGAAGTCGCGGCGCTGGGTCTCGATCTGCTCACCAGCGTAGGCGCGGCAGGCGCGTCTGAACTCGGCGGCATCGACCTTGACTCCGACCTTGCCGAGCTTCTTTTCGATCTGCACCTCGATCGGCAGACCGTGGCAGTCCCAACCCGGCACATAGGGCGAATGGAAGCCGGCCAGCAGCCGCGACTTGACCACGATGTCCTTGAGGATCTTGTTCAGCGCGTGGCCGATGTGGATCTCGCCATTGGCGTAGGGCGGACCATCGTGAAGGATGAATTTCTTGCGGCCTTCGGTATGGCGCTGCAGCTGTCCATAAAGGTCGCTGGCTTCCCATTGCGCCAGCATCGCCGGTTCGCGCTTGGGCAGATCGCCGCGCATCGGAAACTCGGTTTTCGGCAGCGAGATGGTGTGCTTGTAATCTTGACCGGCGGTTTCGTCGCGGCTCATTCGGGGCTCCTTGCCGCAGCGAGGCGTTGTCTGGCCTCAACCGCGTCCTTTTCAATTTGTGCCTTGAGGGCGTCCAACCCATCAAGGTGCCATTCGTCGCGCTGCTTGGCAACGAATTCCAGCTGTAAGCGCTGTCCGTAGAGATCGCCGTCGAAGTCCAGCAAATGCGCTTCCAGCAGCGGCTCGGTGCCGCCGACGGTTGGGCGCATCCCCAGACTGGCCACACCCGGGTGATAGCTCAGACCGGCGCCATGGACCCATACCGAATAGATCCCGGAGAAGCTCATGGTTTTCGACGGCCAGCGCAGGTTGGCGGTGGGAAAACCCAGCTTGCGGCCCAGCTGCTGACCGCG
>JAGRJL010000113.1:2550-15727 GCA_020442775.1 Lysobacterales bacterium
CTGCTGATGGCCTCGCCCTGGTCCAGCAGCGGGCTCAGCTCGTGTGCATCGATAGCGCAGTCGCGCAGGGTTTGCAGATCGCCCGCCCGCTCCCGGCCAAAACGGAAACCCGGGCCGAACCAGGCAGACTGGGCATTGGTGCGTGCCTTCAGCGCGGTAGCGAAGTCGGCGGCGCTCATTCTCGCCAGCGCGTGATTGAAGCGCAGCAGCAACACCTGATCGACCCCCAACTCGGCCAATCCCGCCAGGCGATCGTGCAGCGACATCAGCTGCAGGGTCTGCGCCGGCTGAAACAGCGCCCGCGGCGGCGGGGTGAAGGTCACCACCACGCTGCGCAGACCCGATTCACTCGCCTGCGCCACCACCTGTTTGATCAGTGCCTGATGACCGCGATGCAAACCATCGAAGGCGCCCATGGTCAGGATGCTGCCGCGTTCGCTGGCCGCTGGCCGCTGCAGGTGGCGATGGACACAGATGCTCATGGGTCAATCGATGCTTTCAGGCGTCGGGCGCGCGAGTATAACGGGAGCCGAGTGGGGCTCGGGCACTAGAACCGAACCGGATGAGGGCCGCCGGACTGTCGCCTCAGCGACCCTGACAGTGATACTCGATGGCGGCAGCCAGCAGCGCCGAACAGTCCAGCTGAACCAGCTTCGCCGCCGCCGCGCCTCGCAGGCGAAAGGCCGGCACGGTCGTGGTTACCACCAGTTCACTGATGTCCGCACTGGCCAGCGTGTCCGAAGCCGGGTCGACGAACAGGCCGTGGGTAGCGAGCGCATAGACCGCGCTGGCGCCATGCTGACGGCAGGCCCTGGCTGCGCGCGCCAGGGTGCTGCCGGTATTGATCAGATCATCCACCAGCACCGCGACACGTCCCTCGATGGGCCCCACCAGCAGATCACCGCGCACCCCGTCCGGGCCGCGCAGCTTTTCCATCATCGCCCTCTCCACCGGCCGTCCCAACGCCTGCTCCAGGACCCGCCTGAAGGTCTCAGACCGCTTGATCCCGCCGGCATCGGGCGACACCACCACCGCTTGCTGATTGGCCAGGCGAGACACCAGATGGTCAACAAAAAGTGCCTGACCCTCGATGTTGTCGGCGGGTATCCGGAAGGCGTTTTCGAATGACGCCAGATTGTGCACGTCCACGGTGAGGATCTGGTCGCAGCCCACCGCTTCAAGGATCTGGGCCAGATGGCGGGTGATGATGGGGTCACCCACCTGCGCACGCCGATCCTTTCGCGAGTAACAAAGGTAAGGCGCCACCGCCGACACCCGGCGAGCCCCAGCGGCCTTCAGCGCACCGATGAAAAAGGCCATCCGCAGCAGTTTGCGGTCCGCGCTCAGGGTCGCTTCGGCGTAGAGCGAGTCGAGGACCACGCAATGGCGGCCGGAGACCGGCTGCTGCACCCGCATCCGGTGTTCGCCGTCTTCGAACACCGTTTCCTCGTAGTCGCCCATTGGCACACCCAGCGCAGATGCGACCGGGGCGCCGAGATGCGGGTCGAAGGAGAAATACAGAAAGTCGCGGTTGGCCATCCAGTGACTAAGAAAACTCTGAATCGCGCATCCTGCCGCAAATGACGGGCTTTGCAAGTGCGGAACTGTGTTTGGCTCGATCCGGTACATGAGCTACACCCGGACGATGCCTAGAAGCCGATGCCAAACCGCCCTTCAAGGTGCGGCTGCCGCCGAGCGCTGAGGGAGGCTGACTCGGCGACAAGTTCCTAGGTTGCCGAATTGGCTCTACTCAAAGCCATCATCAAAAATCGGCTGATGGCAGTAGAGCGCCCAGTAGCCGCGGCCAAACTCGGTGAAGTTGCCTACCGCAGCAACCAGGGTCGGGGTCAGCGCGATGGCCCGGGCGAACCCCACCACATCAGGTGCCCACAGCCGTGTGCCCAGATCGCGGCTGAAGATCGCCAGCGGCTGACCCAGTTCCTCGCCCGGGATGGGGTCCATGGCCCCGCTGACCCCCACCAGGGGCCCGTTGATCTGGATGCCGCTGATGAAGCTGTCTGGCGGCAGCGCGGCATCCCAGGTGGTCACCGCGCCGGCACCCTCGTCCACTTCAGCCAGCGACAACCTGGGTTGGCCGCCCACCTGGGAGAAGAAGCCGCCCATCAGCACGCCCTGGTTGTCGCGCTGCATGACGCCGACAAACCGGTCGACCACCGGGCTCCAGCCCGTGACCGCCGCCGTGCCGCGGTCATAGGCGACCTGTACGGTCGCACCGCCACCGCGGACGGAATCCTCGAGACTGACATAGACCACGCTCGGCGACACGGCAAGACCGTAAACGACCCTGTCGGGGTTCGGCGCCCAGGGGCTGAGGGCCCCACTGGCGTCCAGTTCGGCCAGGCGCGACCGTGCTTGTCCGTTGATCTCGGTAAACCCACCACCGACGTAGATGTTGTCTGCGTTGTTCTCGTCGATCTCGATATGGACCACCTGCCCATTGGCGACGGGGTTCCAGGGCAAGGTGGCGCCGCTGTCGCGATCCACGGCGGCGAGATGGCTGCGCGCTTCCCCGTTCACCAGGGAGAAAAAACCGCCCAGATAGACCGCTGAGCCGTTGACGGCGAGGGCGTTGACGGTGCCATCGGTGGAGGGCGCCCAATCCGTCAGCGCACCGGTGGCGAGATCGAAGGCCGCCAGACCGTCGCGGCGGACGCCGCCAAGGACCGCAAAGCGGCCGCCAACCAGCAGGCGTCCATTGTCGACGGCCAGATCGAGCACATCGCGAGCCGCCGGCAGATCCAGGGGCTGGGCTGCGCCGCTCAGCGGATCCACCGCGGCAAAGCGCAGGCGCGGCAAGCCACCCACCGTGCGGAAGATCCCGCCCAGGTAGACCGCTTCGCTGGTGGCAGCCAGCGCCTGAACACGGGCGTTCACATCCGGATTCCAGGCGGTCAAGGCGCCGCTGGCGATATCAAAGGCGCCGGCCCGATTGCGCGGGACGCCGCCGTCCAGCGTGGTGAAGTTGCCGACCACATAGAGTGTGCCGGCGTGAGTGGCGAGGTCTTCAACGTCGGCGTTGGTGCTGGTCGACAGTCCGGGATCCCAGCTGGACACGGCTGCGCTGTCCACATCCACCGCGGCCAGATTGCGGCGGCTGATGCCACCGATGGTGGAAAAGACCCCGCCAACGTAAAGGGTCGTACCGTCGACCGCCAGGGCGTCCACGCGACTGCCGCTGATATCGGCAGCCCAGCCGCTCACCCCGCCCGTCAACACATCGACTGCCGCGATGCGTGAGCGCGGCAGCCCGCCGACTTGATCAAAGCGGCCGCCGACGAATACCCGGTTGCCCACGGCCGCGATGGCGGTGACCTCATTGTTGGCGCCGGGATTCCAGGGACTGACACTGCCGGTCATCGGATCGAGAGCCGCCAGGTGACTGCGCGGCTGGCCGTCGATGCCGCTGAATGCGCCGCCCACATAGAGCACGCCATCGGCCACGGTCATGGCCCCTACGAAGCCCTGCACGATCGGGTTGAAATCGGGATCGAGCGTGCCATCGGCGCGGATCCGGGCAAGGCCCTGGCGCGCGACGCCATCGACGTTGCTGAAACTGCCCGCCAGTATCCAACCACCGGTGCCGTCGGCGGTCACCGCGTAGACGTCCACACCGTCGCCGGCCGCTACCGGGAAGTCCGGGCTGACCGTGCCGCTGCTCAAATCGACCAGGGCCGCCGCGCCGGTCGCCGGGCCCGCCACTTCAAAGGCGCCGCTGACATAGGCAATCCCGTCGGCAATGACCACCTCATAGGTGTTTGCGTCCAGGGTCCAGGTATCGACCAGACCGCCGCCGCCTGGGATGCGCGGCAACGGACATACGTCGCCAGCCACACCCGCTGCAGCGACCACAGGCAAGGCCAGGGCGGCGCCCAGGCAAGCGACGAAAGAACGAATGGATCGGCCAAGAGTGATGAGGGGCGAGTACACGATCGGATCTCCAGAGTGGCAGGTCGGAGAGCCGTCAAGCGGCCCTCCTTCCCTACCTGCGACACCGGCAGGAAAATCGTCTCATCGACCCCGGTGCCCGACGGGGCCGGGCCGACGAACGCCCGGGTCCGTGCCGTGCCTGAACGCGAATCATCAGGATCTGGTGGTCGTGGTCCCCGACGCCCATGGGCGCTCTCCCATCCCTGCCGCTGTGTCTCGAGGCGCCAGGTTCGGCGACAGGGCCGGGTCAGCGTACGCTGCTCGGCCCGACCAGGGTGCCGCCACTCTCGAAGCCGTCTTCGAAGATGGGACAGGCGTTGGTCGGATCGCCATCGTCGCAGTCGAGGTCGGCGCAAATCCCGTCGCCGTCGGCGTCACCGGTGGCGTCGTCCCCGAGGCAAAGGTCGCAGGGATCGCCGAACCCGTCGCCGTCGGAGTCGAGCTGGTCCGGGTTGGGGTCGAAGGGGCAGTTGTCGCAGGCATCGCCCACGCTATCGCCGTCCGCATCCTCCTGATCGGCGTTGGCGACATCGACGCAGTTGTCGCAGACATCTCCCACGGTATCGGTGTCGGCGTCCGCCTGGTCGGCGTTCGCAACGTCCGGACAGTTGTCGCAGGCGTCGCCCACGCCGTCGCCGGCGAGACCGTCGGGCGTGGCCAGGGCGGCGATCGAGGCCTGGTCCAGGGCACCGGCGACAAGGGCCACCTCGTCGAGGGCCCCGGCCCAGTGGAGTGGCGGGGTGCCGCTGCCGGCCCCGAAGGTGAGCGCGTGGGCATTGACCGTCGACCCGGTGACGTTGTCCGTCCTGGTGGTATCGAGAGCCCCGTCGATCCACAACTCGAGACCGCTGCCCCGCTTGACGAAGGCCAGGTGGTGCCAGTTGCCGTCGGCAACGGGGATGGTCGAAAGCATTATGGAATTGCTGCTGCCGTCGCCGCGCGTCACGAAGACCCGCCCGGCCGCAGGTCCGGCAAACGAGTTCTGGACCGACAGCGAAAAGAAATGGACCGGGTCTGGCCCGTCCCGCTTGGCGAGGATGGTGTTGGAGATTCCGGTGCTATCCGGTTGCTCTGCGCTCATCCGCACCCAGGCGGCGACGGTAAAGTCCTCGCCGACGCCAGGGTCCAGCCCCGGGGCGTCGGGGATGGCCACCAGGTCCCCGTCGCCGTCGAATGCGAGTCCCGTACCGGCCACGCCGGCCACCCGGGCCGTGTCTCCGACCAGGGTCCCGTCGTGTCCGCCGATCAGATCGGCCGTCGTGGAGCCGTTGCCCTCGGCGAAGCGCCAGAGGGCGACGGGCGTTCCGCCGAGCGCCACGTCGACGTCGGCCTGGTTAGCGTTGGGGGCCGCCGGGCAGTTGTCGATCCCGTCCTCGACGCCGTCGCCGAAGCCGATGCCGTCGTCCTCGTCGCGCGACTCGTAGGCGCCCGCATCGCAGCCGTCGTCGACGTTGCTGACCCCGGGATCGTCCCACGGGCGCGAGTAGCCGCGGGCATCCAGGAAAGTGCTCGCGGCGACGCAGCTCCCGGCGTCCTGGCCCGGCGCGCCGATCCGCACCGGGTGGGTGGGCAGGCAGCTGCCGTCGGCAAACGCCGTCGTGCAGCCGTGGTCGCCTAGGGGCAGGAGCGACTCGGCGACCCCGGTCTGATCGCCGGCGGCGTTGAAAACGCAGTTCCCGGGGACGGCGACCGTGTTGTAACCGAGGCTGATGAGGTAGCCGAACTCGACGAAGCAATCCTCGGAGGTCGAGACCCCACCGACCGTGACGGAGTTGCCCTCGAAGACCGAGGACCGGACCTGGGTCTCGTCGTTGAAGTACACCGCCCCGCTCCTGGCCACGCCGTTGCCGGCACCGCCGGTCCCGGCGATCGCCTGGTTGCCGACGAAGGTCGCGTGCTCGAGGGTGAAGGGGCTGTTGTTGTTGTAGAAGGCGCCGCCCTCGGCATTCCCGCCGCTGTCCGAGGCCGAACCGTTGCCACCGATCACTCGATTGCCGGAGAAGGTGGTGTTCACGAACTGCACGGAAGTCCCGCGCTGTTGGACGGCCCCACCAAATGCTTCCCCGCCGTCGAGGATCGTTCCGTCCCCACCTCGGGCCAGGTTGTCCACGAAGCTGACATCCGCAATGGTGGTGAAGGTCGCGGTCGAACTGGTGTTGATCTCGAGAGCCCCCCCGCTGGCATCCCTGCCCACGCCGTTCGATCGAGTCCCTCCACGCGCCTCGTTGCCGTCGAACCGGGAGCGGAGAAGCGACGAGCCCGATCCTACCCCGGCCACAAGGGCGGCCCCGCCTTCTCCACGGTCCTCCGCGGACGAGGCCCGATTGTCGGTGAAGACCAGCTCCGACCACACCGCCACCGCGCCGCTGTCGATCCAGAGGGCGCCGCCGCTGGCCGGATCGTCGACGCTCAGGGCCTGATTGCCGCGGAAGACGGTCTGCGACAACGGGGACAGGCTGCCGAGGGTGTGGATCGCCCCCCCTCGGGCCCCTCTCCCGGCGGCCAAGTTGTCCTCGAAGGTGGATCCGGTGATGGTGAGGACCGAGCTCGCCAGGCCGGCGATCGCTCCGCCCCGGGCCGGGACGCTGGCCTGGTCGTGCCGTGCCGTGTTGCCGACGAGGGTGCTGTCGGCCACGGCCAGCGTGCCGGCGGCGACGTAGATCGCGCCGCCGTCGTCGGCGCAGCCGTTGGCGAGGGTCAGGCCGTCGAGGTTGAGGGTGCCGCCGTTCACGTTGAGCAGGCGGAATTCGTCCGCCGGGTCGGGGACCTCGCAGGCCAAGGCCGGATCACGCTCGATCCGGCTCGCGCTGCCGGCCAGGATCGTGATCTCGCTGGTGACGTCGGGGAGCCCCGCGTAGGCCCCTCCGAGCAGGGTCGAGCGCAGGGTGTCGGCGCTCGAGAGCACGGTGTCGACGTCGAGCACGATCGTGTCGGCCCCGGTTTGGACGTCGACGCAGCCCCCCACCATCGTCAGGTCGGTGTTGGCGGCCTCGATGGCGTCGCCGAGGGTGCAGCTGCCGTCGACCACCAGGGTGTCGGCGGCGACCCGGCCGGCGGCCAGCATCAGCAACAGGGCAAGGGCGGCAAGGGGCGAGCGGGACATGGGAATCTCCTTCGGGTCGCGGATCGCGGAGCCCGCAGGGGCTCCTCACTGCTACCTGCGACGTTCGACGGCGAACCGTCTCATCGGCCTGTCCGGAGGACACGCCGCGCCGCCGCCGGCACCCAGCTTCCCCTTCGGAGGAGCGGGACCAAGCGGCGATCAACCCCGGAGGTCCAAAGGGTCTGGCCGCCAACGAAGGCCGCATTCAGGGCGTGGCGATGCCCTCGAAACCGCCCTCGAAGATCGGGTCGCGGCAGAACAGCAGCATTCGCCCTCGGCCTATTTCACGGAAGATCCCGGTCACCGCCACCACCGCTGGGGAAATCGCGACGCTTCGTCCAGCCCCAACCACGCTGGCACTCCACCGCGGGCTACCGGTATCGCGTTGCAGGATCGCCGCAGGCGCCCCGACCGGCGCGCTGCCGCGCAGTGCGTCGAAATACAGCGATCCGGCGACGGCAATCTGGTCGCTGCCGACCGACATGCCGAAAATGGTGGTCTCGGCTGCGAAACTGGTCGTCCACAAGGTGGGTGCGCCGACGTTGCCGTCGACTTCGGCCAGCGCGTTCCGATTCTGGCCGCCCACCTGCTGGAAGTTTCCGCCGAGCAGGACCCCGGCATTGTCACGGCCCAGTGCCGAGATGGAACCCGCGGGCTGTGGGAGCCAGGCAGTGGCCGCGCCAGTGCTACGGTCAAATGCCGCTGCCCCCCCGCCGCCGCCACCGCTGCGGTCTCGCCCAGTCACCACGAAGGCAGCGTCCGGCCCCAGCGCAAGCGCGGTCACCCCCGCGGCAGCAGGCGACCAGGCGGTGACCAGTCCGCTACCGGCATCAACCTCTGCCAACCCGTCGCGGGCTTGTCCACCAATGTTGAAGTACTCGCCACCGACATAGACCGATCCGCCATCGACCGCCAGCGTCCGCACCAGGCCATCCGCGCCCGGGTTCCACGGCAGGGTGGCACCGCTGACGAGGTCGATGGCGGCGAGATTGCTGCGCGGATCGCCGTTGACCGAGGTGAACTGGCCACCCAGGTAGAGCACGTTCCCGCTCCTGGCCATGACGGCTACCCGCCCGATCGGCGGCAACTGCGGTGCCCAGCCGGCGAGTGCGCCGGTGGCGAGATCAAAAGCCGCCAGGCCATGGCGGCGAACACCGCCCAGCGCCGCGAAAGAACCGCCGGCCAGCAAGCGGTCGCCATCGACCGCAAGCGAATCCACCGATTGAGCGGCCGGCAGATCCATGGCTTGCGCAGCCCCGCTGAGTGGATCCAGTGCGGCCAGATTCAGCCGCGCCATGCCGCCGGCGCTCCTGAAGTTCCCGCCCACCAGCACGCTGCTGGCGGTTGTAGTCACGGACCAGACAGTACCCTCGATATCAGGATCCCAAGCGGTCAATACCCCGCTGGCAATCTCGTAGGCGCCGCCGCCCCTGCGAGGAACCCCACCCCCGAGGCTGGCAAAGCGCCCCACGACGTAGAGGCTTCCGGCGCTCACCGCCAAGGCGGTGATATCGGCACTGGTATTCTCCTCAACGCCCGGATCCCAGCCATCAACGACCGCGGTGACCGTGTCCACTGCAGCAAGATTGCGCCGGCTGCTGCCGCCCACGGTGGTGAAGACCCCACCAATGAACAGTGTGGAACCGTCAAGCGCCATCGCAGCAACCCGATTGCCGCCGCCCACATTGGCGTTCCACGGGTGGGCAGCGCCGGTGCCGGCATCCAGAGCCGCCACGAGATTCCTGGACTGTCCGCCAATGGCGCTGAATCGACCGCTGACGAAAACGGTACCGCCCTGGACCACGATGGCGCCAACAGAGCTGTTGGGTGCCGGATTCCAGGCGCTGACCGCACCCGTGTCCGGATCCAGGGCTGCCAGATTCGTGCGGCTCTGACCACCGATCATCGAGTAGCTTCCGCCGACGTAGAGCACCCCGTCGGCCAACGCCATCGCTTGAATTTCATCATCGACACCGGGGTCGAAGCCCGGATCGACGCTGCCATCGGACAGGACCCTGGCCAGGCGGTTGCGCGCGACGCCGCCGACGGCGGTGAAGTCCCCTGCGACATACCAACCGCCCTCACCGTCACTGATGACCGTGTCCAAGTCGGCGTTGGGGCCGGTGATCTTGGGAAAGCCCGGGATCACCTGAGCGGTGACCAGATCGACCAGTGCCGCGGGCCCGGTCGCGGGCCCCACCACTTTGATGTCACCGCCGACATAGGCCATGCCGTCGGCAATGATCACATTGCCGATCTCTCCGCCATCAACCGCCCAGACGTCCGCCAGGCCGCCTCCACCGGGTACCAGCGGCAGGCTACATGCCTCAACCGGACTGCCGGCCAGACTGAGCGTGGGCCAGCCCAGCCCTGCGACCAGGCAGGCGCGGGCGACGAGCGTCAACCAAGCCGCGTGGGGTCGGTGTCGTGAGGTACCTGGAACTGCGGACATGGCTGGATCTCCGTTGGGGGCCGGTCCCGAGAGGCGTGAGCCAACTCGGCATTCGGTCTTCCCTGCGACGTCCGGAGATAAAACGTCTCACTGCCATTGATGACTGCGGGAGCGGGTGGGTTGGGGCGCAGCGGCCACGATCAAACCAACCCTTGGGGAAGATTGGGCATCGTGGCGAATCACCCTGGCGCTGAGGCCTGTGCGCCAGCTACGGAGTTCTTCGGAGGAGACTCGCGCCAGATCCGGTCGCGTCGCTACCGGAGCAGTCATCCGGATGACCTACTGGGTTGACGTCTGCACTGCCTCGGCTTCAGTTGATCTTCCTTGCGAACGGAGGAAGGCCGCCAGATCCGTTCGCACCGGCGGCAAGCCGGTGGTGTCGGCCGGCAGGCGCTCGACGATCGTCAAGGCTCGGCGATACAGCGCCTCCGCCTCTGCGCCTCGCCCGGTCTCAGCGTGGATGCCCGCCAAGCCCCACAGCGGCCAGGCCAGCCGCCGGGGCTCGCTGGCGCCGGGCTCGATGGCGTCGCCCCACAAAGCCAGCGTGCGCCGCAGCGCGGCTTCCGCTGGTGCCAGTTGACCGAGCTTCCATTGCACCAGGGCGAGGTTGTTCAGCGCGTAACCGACTCTTGCGCTATCGCTACCGAACGCGGTCTCGTTGATCGCCAGCGCGCGACGGTAATACGGCTCGGCGGCTTCAAATCGCTCCTGACCCCAATAGAGGACGCCAAGATTGTTGAGTATCGGTGCGAGCCGCACATGGTCAGCGCCATAGGCCGCTTCGAGGATAGACAGGCTGCGCAGATAGAGGGCCTCGGCCTCATCCAACTCACCCTCGACGCGCGCGATTCGCGCCAACGAGAATAGCGCGTGGGTGATCTGCGGATGATCGTTGCCATAGACCTGCTCCCAGATCGAAAGCGCACGCGCAAAGTGGTGCCTGGCATTGTCCAGACGCCCCAGTTGGAGTTCCAACAGTCCCAGGTTGTGCAGGCTGGCGGCCACCCGCGGGTGCATTGGTCCCAACTGCTGTTCCAGGATTCTCAGGGCCTCAAGCTGCAGGGCCTCGGCTTCTGGCCAACGCTCGCGCAAGTGCAGCAGATAGCCCAATCCGCCCAGCGTGATCGCCACGTCGGCGTCATCGCTACCCAGTTTGTCTTGGCGTATAGCCAGCGCACGCCGGTAAAAAACTTCGGCTTCATCCAGGCGCTGCTGGTCCAGGTATAGGGTGGCCAGATCACTCGCCACGCTGGCCGCGTTCAGGGTGTCTGTCCCCTGCGTAGCCAGCACCCCGCGCAGGCGCGCCTCGGCTTCCTCAAGGCGGCCATCACGCCAGGCCAGCACCCCCAGGCTGCGCTCGCTGGTCGCCAACTCAACGTCGTCGCCAGCCTGCTGAATCAACGCCAGACTCTCTTCCAGCAACGGCTTGGCGTCGTCATACAGCCCCAAGTGGACGAAAACATCGCCCAGGGTCCGCTGCAGACGAGCGCGCACTACCGGCTGATCTGGTAACCCGTTTCGAATCTCGATCGCCGCACGGTCGAGCAGTTCGCGCACGCGCAAATCTTCACCGCGGGAACGGTCCGGATCGCTGACCTCGAACAGACCGGTCAGGAATTCGGTCAGCTGTTCGGCCTCCACCTGCGCCTGCCGCGCCGCCTGCGCTTCTCTGGACGCCCGCAGCATGCCCAGCGTGGTGCCGATGCTCCCGGCGATCAGCGCCAGCAGCGAAAAGCTGATCGCAGCAAAGGCGGCGCGATGGCGACGCGCACTCTTGGCCAGTCGCTGGCGCCAGCCGGGCCGGGATGCCTCCACCGGCTCCAACCGCAGATACCGGCCCAGGTCGGCGGCCAATTCGGTCACCGATGCATAGCGCTCTGCCGGCAGACGCGCGGTTGCGCGGGCGATGATCGCCTCCAGATCACCACGTAGACGGCGCAGTAGAACGCGCGGTCCAAGCTGACGCGCTGCGGCGACCCGATTCTGATCGACGGGTGACAATCCGGCCAGACCGGCACCAACCGCACGCGGCTCGAGCTGACTCATCTCCCACAACACTTCCGGGGCCGAGGCATTCGCCTTGCCGTAGGGACGAACGCCGGCAAGCAGTTCGCTGAGCATCACCCCCAGTGCGTAAACGTCCGAGCGCACGTCGGGGTCGCTGCCGCTATCGAAACGCTCCGGACTCATGTAGGCCGGGGTGCCAACCGGAATGCCCTGCGTGGCACCGAAACCGTCACCGGGATCAAGCGCGCGCGCAATCCCAAAGTCGATGACCTTGGGTCTGAGCGCCTCACCGTCTTGGTATACCAGCACGTTGGTGGGTTTCAGGTCGCGATGCAGAATGCCCTTCTGGTGGGCGTGGAGCACCGCGTCGCAAACCGCCAGGAACAGATGGATACGCTGGTCCAGGTCCAATCGTTCTGCATCGCAGGCGGCCACCAGCGGCAGCCCCTGGACCCGCTCCATGGCGAAGTAACGCTGCCCGTCAGCTGTGCTGCCGGCATCGTAAAGGGTCGCGATGCTGGGATGACCCAAGCGCGCCAGCACCTGACGTTCGGCTTCGAAGCGAGCGACCGCCCCAGGGGTAGAGAGGCTGCCGCGCAACACCTTCAACGCCAGCTGGCGTTGGACCGGCTGATCCTGCTCAGCCAGATAGACCACCCCCATTCCGCCTTCGCCCAGCACATCAATGATTCGGTAGGGGCCAATCCGCGTTGGCAGCGCCGGCGCGATATCAGCCCCCACCATCTGCGCCGCCGGATGTTCCAGAAAATCGCCGATCGAGTCGGCTCTGGCGACGATCTCGCGGACCCGCTCGCGCACCGCCGGGTCGTCAATGTGCGCCTTCAGCCAACCATCGCGTGCCTCCGGCGCCAGAGCCAGTGCGCCTTCCAGCCAGTGCTCCAGGAGCTGCGCCTCGTCAGCCATCAGTGACCAGCTGATCCTGCAGCAGCGCCCGTGCAAGCGCCCAGTCGCGGGCCGCGGTCGCCCGACTGATGCCCAGGACTTCGGCGCATTCCTCCAGCGAAAAGCCACCGAAGTAGCGCAACTCCACCACCCGGGCGTAACGAGGGTGATCGCGGGCGAGACCTTCCAGCGCAGCATGAACCGCCAGCACCTCCTCGCCGGCAGCGGGTGCCGGGGTGCTGGCCGCCAGCTCCAGCGGACGCCTGAGCGCCGGATCCAGTCGCTTCTCGCGAGCATGTCCCCGCGCGTGATCGACCAGCAGCTGGCGCATTGCCCGTGCCGCGATGCCGAAGAAGTGACGGCGATCTTCGAAACTAGGGGTAGCCGATGCCATCAACTTCAGGAAGGCTTCGTGCACCACTTCAGTCGCTTGCAGGGTGTGGCCGGGCCGTTCGCCACGCAGTAATGCCCCCGCCAGCTGGCGCAACTCGTCGTAAACAACCGCGAGTAACTCAGCTTCCGCCTTGGCATCGCCGCAGGCCCAGCGCGAAAGCAGCAGGGTCACATCGCCGGGGTTTCGCGCAGCCACGTTTCGCGTCCGATAGTCCTCAAACTGGGTATTGAGTCTAGCCCGCTTTCGCTGGCGCAATACACGCATCTTTGTGTGACATCCGAACCGAATCGCTCTGGATCTCGCCGCTGGCTGGGGCGATCTGGTGTCAGGCCACCTCCATAAGCCTGACCCTACGCTGCGCTTCGGGCTG
>JAGRJL010000849.1 GCA_020442775.1 Lysobacterales bacterium
CGGGAAGGCTCCCTGTCGGGTCGCGCCGCTGCGCGGCGGCGGCAAGCTGTCGGGGCGCATTGCGAAGGCCTGCTGGTCCTGCTCGGAGACCGCCAGAGGCTCCAGACGGCGCAGCAGCCGCTCGGCATCGCGCTCATCCAACGGCGAGGCGGCTGCCTGCGCCGGGCGCTCATAGGCCTGATCCGGCGCCTGACCGTCGCGCAGCTGCCCCGGGAAACCGTCCAGCCGCTGCAGATCGTCGGGAATGCTGGTCTCGCTACTAACTTGCGTCGATGGATTCACCGCCCCCTCCTCACCGTGGCTGGCGCTGCAGGCACCGAGTAACAGCGAGCCAGCGGTGAATGACAGGCCACAGATCCATCGAATGGCTGCAGTGCTCATCGCGCTCGCTCCTGGTACTGGACGTCCGGAAGTCTAGCCCGAATGATTGAACTGTCGCTGTCGCCGCGTGTTCGGACCTCGCAGCAGGACTGCTGCGCATGTCCGATCAAAAGGGCGGGTCAGGGGCTTGCCCGGATCTGCTCAAGGACCGCTTCGAGAAAGGAGTCGCGACCGGCAACCAGATCGGCGTAGGTCCAGGGCGGCTGCCAATCCGGCGTCAGGCTCGCCACCCGGATTGGGTGGCGCCGAATCGAGCCGTGGCAGTCGCTTTCCGCACACCCCGTCTGATAGTTGTGGCGCTCGGTGGCAACGCCGATGTAAGCCCCGCTATTGGGCAGTCTGACCGGCTGCCCTTCCGCCCAGAACTCCAGGTGATCGCCTACCTGCCGACCGACGATCGTGACCCGATCGCCGCCGGCCTGTTTCAGATAGCCCACACTGGAGATACCTGCCGAGAAGGTTCGGCCGGAGGTGATCACGAAAATCCGGCCGTTCTCGCTGATGGCATCCGGCAGTCCCTCCATCAGCGCACGGGAATTGTTCAGATCCCCGCCCACATTGAAACGTTGATCGACGATCACGAAGCGTGGACGCTGGCGCTTGATCGTCGTCAGCGCGCGATCACAGCTCTCGCGCAGATCCGTCTCGCCGCCGAAATCGGCGTTGGCGCGGAACTGCAGATAGACGGTATCCCGATCGTCGATGGACTCCATCCGGAAAAAGCGATCGGCCTGTTGCAGGTAGCGAGGCTTGCCGTGAACCCGGCCGGCCGCACTCAGAGTCTGCTCACGGGCCTGCGGCAGCACTGCCCAGACGCCCTCCGCCTGGGGCCAGTCGGCTGTGGTGACCCGGATCTGCTCACCGCCATCCAGGGTCAGGGCGACTTCCTCTGGCGACTCGGTCAAACCGGCAGCGTGCATCAGCGCCGGATGCTCGAGCAGATAGTAGAGGGTCTGGTCCTGCTTGCCCTGGGTACCGCGCTCATAGCGCGCCCAGCGCGCCCGCAGTTCGTCCAGCGAACTGCCGCCCATCCGTGACACCCTATGGCCGAGCCATTGACGATAGTCTCCCTGTGCGTCAGCAATGAACAGGCCGTCGTCGGCGATGTAGAAGCGCACCGCCAGGGCATCGAAACGGTTCGCCCATCCAGCAGCATAGAGCGTCGAGTGCGCATTGTTCGCAAGTGCCGCAATCTCGGCCAATCCGAGCTCGAACTCGGCGTTGCTAAGCGACGGCGCCCGCTCACGCAACTGGTCCAGG
>JAGRJL010000114.1 GCA_020442775.1 Lysobacterales bacterium
CTGGCGCGCAGCGTCGACATCCCCCGCGCGGTCTCCAACTTCCGCTTCTTTGCCGCCCAGGCCGAACTGTTCAGCAGCGAATGCCACAGCGGCAACGGCCGCGGTCTCAACTACACCCTGCGCCAGCCGCTGGGTGCGGTGGGCTGCATCAGCCCGTGGAATCTGCCGCTCTATCTGCTCACCTGGAAGATCGCACCGGCACTGGCTGCCGGTAACACGGTGGTGGCCAAACCTTCCGAGGTCACACCCTACACCGCGTGGATGATGGGGAAAGTCTGTGAGCAGATCGGCCTGCCAGCGGGTGTGCTCAATCTGGTGCACGGCCGCGGTGCCGAGGCCGGCGCCGCCCTGGTCAGTCACCGCCTGATCAAGGCCGTCTCCTTCACCGGCAGCACCGCCACCGGTGCCGCGATTGCCCGCAGCACCGCCGATCAGTTCAAGAAGCTGTCGCTGGAAATGGGCGGCAAGAACGCCGCGATCGTGTTCGCCGATGCTGACCTGGATCAGGCAGTCGAGGAACTGGTGCGCGGGGCCTTCAGCAATCAGGGTCAGATCTGCCTGTGCACCTCCCGAATCCTGGTCGAACGCAGCGTCTGGGCGCAGTTTCGCGAGGCCTATGTGGCCAGGGTCAAGGCGCTCAAGGTTGGTCCACCGGAGGATCCGAGCAGCAATCTCGGCGCGGTGGTTTCGGAGCTACACATGGAAAAGGTGCTCGGCTACATCGCCCTGGCCCACGAGGAGGGCGGACGACTGCTTTGCGGCGGCGAGCGACTGCGCCTGCCTGCGCCGCACGACCAGGGTTGGTACATCGCCCCCACCGTCTTTGACCAGCTGCCCTACAACTGCCGGGTCAACCAGGAAGAGGTATTCGGGCCCTTCACCGCGTTGATCCCCTTCGATGACGAGCGGCAAGCGCTGGAGTACGCCAACGGCACCGTCTACGGACTGGCCGCGAGCGTCTGGACCAACGACCTCCGCCGCGCTCACCGTGTCGCTGCGGATCTGGAGTCCGGCATCGTCTGGATCAACTGCTGGATGCTGCGCGACCTGCGCACCCCCTTCGGCGGGGTCAAGCATTCCGGCGTCGGCCGTGAAGGCGGACTGGACGCGATGCGCTTTTTCACCGAGACCAAGAATGTTTGTTTGGGGTAGAGCAGTTCCAGCAGCCAGTGCCAGTGGCCAGAAGAAACCACGCGCTGGGCAGATCGGTTACTTGTGCGCCTTTCTGGCTACTGGAACTGGCTACTGGTACTACTACTGTCTGCCTGGCTGATGAACACGTCTGAGATCCTGTGATGAGCCCGAGATCATGACCAACCCAACCCCCATCTCCACCACCACCGCCCCCAAACCGGTGGGCGCCTATCCGCACGCACGGCGCGCCGGCCCGCTGCTGTTCCTGTCCGGTATCGGTCCACGCAGCGCGCAGGACAACAGCATTCCGGGCAATGTGCATGATGACCGGGGGCAACTGATCGACTATGACATCGAGGCACAGTGCCGCAGCGTTTTTGCCAACGTTGATGCGGTGCTCGCAGCCGCCGGGGCGAGCGTCGATCAGCTGGTGGACGTGACCGTTTTCCTGACCAACATGCAGCGCGACTTCCAGACCATGAATCGGCTCTACGCCGAACACTTCGGACAGGCACAGCCCTGTCGCACCACCGTGGAGATCTCCTCGCTGCCGACGCCGATCGCAATCGAACTCAAGTGCATCGCCTACCTGGGAGAATGACCATGCAGCCGATCCCCAACATCATCAACTTCAATGCCTGGCTGGAAGAAAACCGCCATCTGCTCAAGCCGCCGGTCGGCAACAAGCTGCTTTGGCAGGATCAGGATTTCTACTGCATGGTGGTCGGTGGGCCCAACCAGCGTACCGACTATCACTACGATGAGGGTGCCGAGTACTTCTATCAACTGGAGGGCGAGATGGTCCTCAAGCTGATGACCGAGGCGGGCCCACAGGACATCAAGCTCGGCCCCGGGCAGATGTTTCTGCTCCCGCCGAAGGTGCCGCACTCGCCACAGCGGATGGCCAATTCAGTCGGTCTGGTGATCGAGCGCAAGCGGACCGCGCAGGAGCGGGATGGCCTGATGTGGTTCTGCCAGCAGTGCCATCACAAGCTCTACGAGGAATACTTCGTGCTGGAGAACATCGAAACCCAGTTTCCGGTGGTTTTCGAGCACTTCTTCAGCTCCATCGAACACCGCACCTGCGATCGCTGCGGCGCTGTCCATCCAGCACCCTGATCGCTCATCGGCACCGGCCTTGACGCGCTCATCGCACTTGAGTCACCTGGCTGCTGTTAAAATCTAGAGTCGTTTTCCACAACCCTCAAGGAACTGTCATGGCTGTAGTCCTGCCCCCGCTCCCCTATGCACGCGACGCCCTGGCCCCGCACATCTCGGCCGAGACCATCGACTTCCACTACGGCAAGCACCACCAGACTTACGTCACCAACCTCAACGCGATGATCAAGGACACCGAGGATGACGCCAAGTCACTGGAAGAGATCGTTCGCTCCAGCTCCGGCGGGATGTTCAACAACGCCGCACAGATCTGGAATCACACCTTCTACTGGAACTGCCTTAGCCCCAACGGCGGCGGCGATCCCAGCGGCAAGCTGGCCGATCTGATCATTGCCCAGTTCGGCAGCATCGAAGCCTTCAAGGATCAGTTCAGCAAGACCTCGATCACCACCTTTGGCTCCGGCTGGGGCTGGCTGGTGCAGCGTCCGGACGGCTCGCTGGCGCTGACCAGCACCTCCAACGCGGCGACCCCGATCACCGGTGACGACACCCCGCTGCTGACCTGCGATGTGTGGGAGCACGCCTACTACATTGACTACCGCAACGCCCGCCCGAAGTATCTGGAGGCGTTCTGGAATCTGGTCAACTGGGAATTTGCGGCCGCGCAGCTGCGCTGATCGCATTGGCGACCGCTGCCCGGGAGGCGGCGGTCGCTGAGTACACCCTCAGCGCTGCCCCTGCAACGCCTTGATTCGCGGCTGCAGGTTTTCCCACAGCGCCGGGCGGCCTGCGGCAGTCAACAACGCCCGACTGCGTAGAGCCAGTTCTTCAACGCTATCAGCGCAGACGGTCAGATGACCGATCTTGCGCCCTTCTCGTGCGCTCTTTTCGTAGTCGTGGATGTTGACCCCGGCGCAAGCCAGGAGCGCCTCGCGCTGGGGCCACTGACCCACCACATTGAGCATCAGGGTGTAGCCTCGAGCGCTGGCGTCGCCCAACGGTAGATCAGTCACCGCCCGCAGATGGTTCTCGAACTGGCTGCAGTGGGCGCCTTCAATGGTCCAGTGCCCGCTGTTGTGAACCCGCGGTGCAATCTCATTCACCATCAGATGACCGTCCATCTCGAATAGCTCGATCGCCAGCACCCCGACGTAGTCCAGCGCATCAGCCAGCCTGAAAGCCAGACGCTCTGCCTCCAGGCGCAGCGCATCGTCGGCTGCCGCCGGCGCCAGGCTGTAGCAGAGGATCCCCTCCACGTGGTGGTTTTCGGTCAGCGGATAAAGCCGATGATCGGCCCGGGCATCACGCACCACGATCAGGCTCAGCTCGCGCTTGAACGGCACCCAGGCCTCGGCAATCGCCGGGGTGCCCTGGAGCGCATTCCACACCGCGTCACAGTCGGCCCGCTCGCGCAGCTTCCACTGACCCTTGCCATCGTAGCCAAAGCGTCGGGTCTTGATCAGGCAGGGCAGACCGAGGCGATCGACTGCGGCATCCAGATCCTCACGTCGGTCAATGGCGAGAAAGTCGGCCACCGGAATATTCAGCTCACTGATGAAGCGCTTCTCCTCCAGCCGATCCTGGGCCACCGCCAGCGCCTTCGGCGGCGGGCGAACCGGCATTCGCTGGGACAGATGCGCCAGCGGCCCCACCGCCACATTTTCGAAATCGAAAGTCGCGACGCTGCAGTCTTCGACCAGGTGATCGAGTGCCTGCAGATCATCGAAATCGCCGCGCAAGTGGCGGGCAACTGACGCGGCACAGGGCCGCTCGGCGGGATCGAGTACTTCGCAGCGTATTCCCAGGCGGCGCCCGGCCATGGCCAGCATCCGGGCCAACTGGCCACCGCCAACGATGCCGACGCGCTTCACGTTCGGGGGTCTCCCGCGGCCAGAATGCGCTCGGTCTGACGCTGCCGCCACGCCTGCATCCGTTCGCTGAGCCGGGCATCGCTGAGCGCCAGCATCGCGACCGCACTCAGCCCAGCATTGGTCGCACCTGCGCCGCCAATGGCGAAAGTAGGAACCGGAACGCCGGCCGGCATCTGCACAATGGACAGCAGTGAATCCATACCGGAAAGCGCGCGCGACTTCACCGGTACGCCAAGCACCGGCAGCCAGGTCTTGGCCGCCAGCATCCCCGGCAGGTGAGCAGCGCCGCCGGCGCCGGCAATGATTATTCGCAGGCCGCGTTCGGCCGCACTTGCCGCGTAGTCGAACAGCAGATCTGGGGTGCGGTGGGCCGACACCACCTTGACCTCGTGGGCGACCTCAAACTCCACCAGCACATCCACCGCGCGCTGCATGGTTTCCCAGTCGGACTTTGAGCCCATGACCACGCCGACTAGGGGCGCGCCCGCGCTGGCTGGCGGCTGATCCATGGTCACTCCTTCACAAAACCAGTATTTTAGCGCCGTTGCCCGCTACTCGGGCCCCATCTTGACAAGGAACTTGCAAACGCCATGAGTATTGACCCGAGACTTCTCGATATCCTGTGTTGCCCGGCAACCAAGATCCCGGTCCGCCAGCTCAGCGAGAAGGGCCTGCGGACGCTCAATCAGGCGATCGCCGAGGGTACCTTGACCAACGTCGATGGGAAGCCGGTGCAGGAGGCACTGAACGCAGCCCTGATCACCCAGGATGGCAAACTGGTTTACCGAATCGAGGATGATATTCCGGTGATGTTGGCCGAAGAGGCGATCGCAACCGTCCAGCTTGATGGATTCTCTGACTGACTTGGGCTGCTTTGCCGGCCCGCGCTGGCAGCCGCTTGCGCTGATTCGGACGAAGCCCGGTCGCATTCAGCACAACACAAAACACGCATGACGATGCGCCGCGACGACAACCGGCGCTGCTTCTGGGAAAATGCGCAGCATTAGTTCCAAACCTTAAAAGCGACCGCACGCTGGGCGCACTTTGGCGGGAAATGTCGCTGGAAAAGGGGTCATCGGAGCAAAACGTGACCACTACCCCCTTTTCCCTTGCCTGCTCTCGGCTATGCTTACAAATACGTGCGTCTGTCGCTTGCAGCCACTGGGGAAAAGATGAGCCGTCCAACCGTTGACCCACCTGGCAAGGTCGTTGATCTGCATACGCGCCAGAGCGGAAGCACGACCGGGACCGGACCCAGCGAGCGCAACAGCGAACTGGTGACGACCTGCCGCAAGATGGCGCAGAAGTTTCTCGGCGAAACCGTTTCTACACTATTTGACAAAGTCGACGACGCCCTGTTCGACATGGCCGAGAAGGCCGAGAACACCAACTCCCAGACCAACCTTTTCGACGGCATGCGCGAGGTGCGGCGCAAGCGACCGGTCATTGAGCGGCTGTTCCAGGAATCGGTCGCCAATCAATTCAACGACTTCACCGCGATGACTTCCGGGCTGGAAAGCATGGCGACCAGTCAGGGGAAGGACGGCCTGTCGCTGGTGGAAGAAGACGCCCTGGAGGAGAACCTGGCGGTTTCCGCGATGGTTGGAAAGGCCGAGAATCGCTGTGCGCGAGTGCTCTACGCGCTCGAACAACGAATGACCGTGCTGGCTGGCGGCACCAAGATCGAGGCTGCGACCAACCCGCTGTCGCCAGGCGCGATCTGTCAGTCCTTCCACGACAGCATGTCGGAGCTGGACAGCAAGATCGAGGTCAAGCTGCTGATCCTGAAGCTGTTCGACAAGCATGTCTGCGGCGGGTTGGACCGGCTCTACGACGAGGTCAGCCTGAAGCTCATCGACGCAGGCATCCTGCCGCAGCTCAAGCACCAGATATCGGCATCCGGCCGGGCCGCGAGCAGTTCTGCCCCCGCGGGCTACAGCGATGGCGCGATCGACAACGAAGCAACGGCCGCACCTCCGGCCGCCCCAACCGGCGCGCCCAATTATCCGGCAGTGCCTGGCTACGGCGGTGGAGATCCGGCGCTGCAGCTGGAGATTCTCAATACCTTGCGGGGCCTGCTGGCCACTCGCCGTCAGGAGTACTACGCCGCGAGCGGCCAATCGGCTGCGCAAGGTCCGGCTTTCGCTACCAACGACCTGCTGAACGCCCTATCGATCCTGCAGACCCAGACCGTCGCCCGGGTCCCGGTGCCCGGCAACTACGGCGGCTTCGGTGACGATGCCTCGGTGGCCCTGCCACAAATCAAGCAGGAACTGGTTCAACAGCTGGCCAACATGGGTAGCGGCAGCGAAAAGCACAGCATGGCCACCGCCGATGAGGACACTATCGACCTGGTCGGCATGCTGTTCGAGTTCATCCTTCAGGATCGCAACCTCCCGGTGCAGGTGCAGGCGCTGCTTGCCCGCCTGCAGATTCCCTACCTGAAGGCCGCGATCATGGATCGCGAAATGTTCGCCCACAAGGACCACGCGGCGCGCGTGCTCCTCGACGAACTGGCCAAGGTGGGTCTGGGCTGGAGTGAGGAGAGTGATCGCGACGGCCGGATCTTTGCCAAGATCAAGGACATCGTTGAACGCTTGCTCAATGACTTTGACGACGACGTCAATCTGTTCGAGCACCTGCTGGAAGATCTGCACAAGTTCATCAACAACCAGCAGCGTCGCGCGGAAGTTGCCGAGCAGCGGACCGCGGAGACCACCAAGGGCAAGGAGAAACTGGCAGCCGCCAGGAAGAC
>JAGRJL010000850.1 GCA_020442775.1 Lysobacterales bacterium
AAGCGTGGGTGTCGATAGAGGACGACGGGCAGGTCGCTGAAAGGCCAATCAATCTGCTCAGGTGCAGCCGCTGAGGCCAGAAACAAGGCGACCTCGGGCAGGGATACTTCCGATAGCTCGCCCACGTTGACCAGCGCTTCCTCGGCGACTTTGGCGAAATCACCATCGTCCAGATCACACCCGTCAAGGAGCTGAGCAACCGATGCCCCGACCGACTGGATCTGCTGGATTCCTTCGTTCAATCTGACCAATTCGCGCGCGAGCGAGAGGCCCGCAAAGAGATCAACGCAATTGGGTCTTGCTGAGTGTCATCGCTCAATTAGCCGCGCGTGACTGCGTAAACCATTCCCAGGTCGACCGCACCCCATCCTCCAGTCGCACCCGTGCACGCCACCCCATGGTGGTCATCCGCGCGACATCGAGCAGCTTTCTAGGCGTGCCATCAGGTTTGCTGGTGTCGTTGATGATCTTTCCTTCGAACCCGACGACGCGAGCGACCAGTTCGGCCAATTCACGTATGGAAATATCTTCACCTACGCCCACATTGACCGGCTTCTCGTCGCTGTAGGAATGCATTAGGAAAACACAGGCATCAGCCAAATCGTCGACATGCAGAAACTCCCGGCGCGGCGTGCCCGTACCCCAAATCACCACCTCGGAGTCTCCACGCAGCTTGGCTTCGTGGAATTTGCGGATCAGTGCCGGCAACACGTGGGAGGAAGTGAGGTCGAAGTTGTCACCCGGACCGTAAAGGTTGGTAGGCATCGCACAGATCGCGTCGAAGCCATATTGGCGCCGGTAGGCCTGACACATTTTCAGCCCGGCAATCTTGGCAATCGCGTACCACTCATTGGTTGGCTCCAGCGGACCGGTCAGGAGGCAGTCCTCCTGCATCGGCTGCGGCGCGTGTTTTGGATAGATGCAGGAACTTCCAAGAAACAGCAACTTGCGCGTACCGCAGCGCCAGGCCGCGTCGATCACATTGGATTGGATCAGCAAGTTCTCGTGAATGAACTCGGCTGGATGCGTGTCATTGGCCA
>JAGRJL010000851.1 GCA_020442775.1 Lysobacterales bacterium
TGACCTGTCCAGCAATCCCGACCTCGCCCTCCGGGCCGTAACGCAGCACCTCGAATGGACCGGTCGGAGCGGATGTTTCGCTGCGCGGCAGATCCGCTGCCGGCGGGAAGGCTCCCTGTCGAGTCGCGCCGCTGCGCGGCGGCGGCAAGCTGTCGGGGCGCATCGCGAAGGCCTGCTGGTCCTGCTCGGAGACCGCCAGAGGCTCCAGACGGCGCAGCAGCCGCTCGGCAGCGCGCTCATCCAACGGCGAGGCGGCTGCCTGCGCCGGGCGCTCATAGGCCTGATCCGGCGCCTGACCGTCGCGCAGCTGCCCCGGGAAACCGTCCAGCCGCTGCAGATCGTCGGGGATGCTGGTCTCGCTGCTAACTTGCGTCGATGGATTCACCGCCCCCTCCTCACCGTGGCTGGCGCTGCAGGCACTGAGTAACAGCGAGCCAGCGGTGAATGACAGGCCACAGATCCATCGAATGGCTGCAGTGCTCATCGCGCTCGCTCCCTGTACTGGACGTCCGGAAGTCTAGCCCGAATGATTGCACTGTCGCTGTCGCCGCGTGTTCGGACCTCGCAGCAGGACTGCTGCGCATGTCCGATCAGAAGGGCGGGTCACGGGCTTGCCTGGATCTGCTCAAGGACCGCTTCGAGGAAGGGGTCGCGACCAGCAACCAGATCGGCGTAGGTCCACGGCGGCTGCCAATCCGGGGTCAGGCTCGCCACCCGGATCGGATGGCGTCGAATCGAGCCATGACAGTCGTCTTCCGCACAGCCGGTCTGATAGTTGTGGCGCTCGGTGGCAACGCCGATGTAGACCCCGCTATTGGGCAGTCTGACCGGCTCACCCTCCGCCCAGAACTCCAGATGATCGCCCACCGGCCGACCGACGATCGTGACCCGATCGCCGCCGGCCTGCTTCAGATAGCCCACGCTGGAAATACCTGCCGAGAAGGTTCGGCCGGAGGTGATCACGAAAATCCGCCCATCCTCGCCGATCACCTCCGCCAGCCCCTCCATCAACGCGCGGGAATTATTCAAGTCCCCGCCCACGTTGAAACGTTGATCAACGATCACGAAGCGCGGGCGCTGACGCTTCAGCGTTGCCAGCGCGTGATCACAGCTTTCGCGCAGATCCTTCTCGCCGCCGAAATCGGCGTTCGCGCGGAACTGCAGATAGACAGTATCCAGATCGTCGATGGACTCCATCCGGAAAAAGCGATCGGCCTGTTGCAGGTAGCGAGGCTTGCCGTGAACCCGGCCGGCCGCACTCAGAGTCTGCTCACGGGCCTGCGGCAGCACTGCCCAGACGCCCTCCGCCCGGGGCCAGTCGGCTGTGGTGACCCGGATCTGCTCACCGCCATCCAGGGTCAGGGCGACTGCGTCCGGCGACTCGGTCAATCCGGCAGCGTGCATCAGCGCCGGAT
>JAGRJL010000852.1 GCA_020442775.1 Lysobacterales bacterium
TACATCGCTGCCATGAATGGCACCAGCTTGCTGGTGACGCTGGCAATCGACTTGATGCCCCCTATGATGACCAGTCCGGCAATGACCGCAAGTCCCAACCCAAACAGCCAGCCCTTGTCTGCCAGCCAACTGGTTTCACCACCGGTCACCGAAACAACCTGCTGGAAGGACTGGTTCGCCTGGTACATATTGCCGCCGCCCAGGGATCCACCGATACAGCAAATGGCGAAGAGTATCGCGAGCACCTTCCCCAGGCCCGCGGCGCCCGGGTAGTGCTCGGCAACGCCCTTGCTCAAATAGTGCATCGCGCCACCGGAAACCGAGCCATCGGCATGAACGGTGCGGTATCGGACCCCCAAGGTGCATTCGCAGAACTTCGAGGACATGCCCAGGAAGCCAGCCAGGATCATCCAGAAGGTGGCGCCGGGGCCGCCCAGGGTCACAGCGACGGCGACACCACCGATATTGCCCAGGCCCACCGTCCCTGAAACCGCGGTAGCGAGCGCCTGAAAATGGGACACCTCACCCGGCGCGTTGTTGTCGTGATAATCACCGCGGATCAGGCGGAAGCCCTGGACGAATCCGCGCAAATTGATGAACTTGAAATACAGGGTGAAGATCGTTGCAGCGAGGATCAGCCAGGCCACAATGACCGTCAGCTGCACCCCGAATATCTCGACCTGATAGAAGACCTTGCTGGTGATGCTGTTCAGCATCGGTCCAACCGCGGCTTCCACCTTGGCATCGAAGCCGTCGGCTTCCTGGGCGAGGCATGTGCTGATCGGAAGCATCGTTCCGATCACCGCCAGTACGGCTCGTAGTGCTGACATGGGTTTACCTCGCAGTTGGGTGCACAGGGGCAGGGAGTCTAACCGACAACGAACTGCGATCAAGCGCCGGGCGTGCGCATTGCTGAGTAGGCGCTGAGAAATCCGGCCTGGCCGCTTCCGCCGGCGCAGTTCGCACTGATCACGCAAAAGGTCTGGTGCTTCTCAATAATTCGGGCAGCTCCGCCTCAGGACGCGGCTTGCCGATCAAATAGCCCTGCAGAAAACGGCACCCGTACGCGCGCAGCATGCAGGCTTGCTCGAGCGTCTCCACACCCTCCGCAACCACCTCCGCACCCAATGCGCGAATCATCGAAATGATGCCCTTGACCAGTTC
>JAGRJL010000115.1:0-5314 GCA_020442775.1 Lysobacterales bacterium
CGGAGTCGCCGATGAGCACAGCGCGAGCGCACTGGGTGGAACTCCCGATCAGCCTGGAGCTGACCGGGGCGGCCTATACCGTGCGCCTCCGTCTGGGTAGCGATCAGGTACCGGTGGAGCTGATCATCGACACCGGATCGAGCTCGCTGGCAGTGCTGCCCACGGCCTATCAGGGTGAACGCGATGCCAGCCTGCAGGCCAGTGATCTGGCCCAGCAGCTGAGCTACGGACAGGGCGCGTGGACTGGCCCGGTGGTCTGCAGTGATCTGCGTCTGGATCACAGCGGCCATCATCTGGCGAACACCCAGCTGGCGGTGATTGAGGCCGAAACCACCGACTTTCGCGGCGCCGACGGGATCATCGGCCTGGCCTATCACTCGCTGGATCCCGCGCACGTGGTCAGCGCATTGTTACCGGCCCCTGCGAGCCAGAGCTGGCCCTGGCCATTCGATTCTTCGCAAAGCCAAAGCGCCGAGTTCTCTCGGCAGTTGCAAGCGCAGCCCAGAGTCGAGCTGACCCCGCCGTTCACCGCGCTGGAGGAACATGGCGTGGTCAGCAACCGCTTCAGCCTGCTGATCCGTCGCGCGCTCAAGCGAGCGCTCCCGCAGGCGCGGCGGCACCCGGAGAATCAGGGTCGATTGTTGCTTGGCGGTGGTCATGAGCTGGCGCATCTGCATGACGGGGTCGTGGTCAGCATCCCGGTGGTCCACGATCGCTACTACAACGTGGTGTTGCAGTCTTTGCAGGTCGGAGAGCAGTCGCCGTTGCCGGCGCCAGCGCTGCGCTCATCGGAGCTGAGGTCCTATGCCAGCAACGCGATCATCGACACCGGCAGCAGCTTCATCCTGCTCGAGGACTCGCTTTACCAGGGCATGCTGGATAGACTGGCTCAGATCGATCCCCGGCTGCTGAGCGCGATCGAAGCCTTCGGCAACACCCTGAAAAACCAGAGCGGCCTGGTCGATGCGACCCTGGAATCGCTGCCCTGGCCAGAGCTGAAATTCCATTTCCGCGGTGTGGACGGAGCAACCGCAACCCTGGTGCTGTCGCCCGCACACTACTGGCAGCACGATGGACTGCGGGTCGGCGAATCCTGGTTCATGCTGCTGCGGCAGCTGCCGGACTGGCCGCGTCAGAGCGTGCTCGGGCTGCCCCTGATGTGCGACCAGATGGTGGTATTTGATCGCCAGGAGAAGGGCGAAGGGGTCATCCACTTCGCCGCCGCAAGGCTGCCAGACGGCGCCTAGCAGAGGCGTCGAGCGGGGCCACTACGGGAAACGCAGCGCCGGCAGTCAGCATGCCCCGGCCGCTTTCCCGGTCTGATCCAGCAACTGCTGCGCCTGCTCGCGCTGACCCCGATCGGCCGTGAATTGCCCCGCGGACTGAAGCGGACAGGGGTTCCAGGGCGCCATCAGGCGTGCCCGTTGCAGCGATTCTCCGGTCGCAACTGACAGTTGGCGCTGTTCCTCCCCGGTAGCTGTCGTCGTTGCCTGTGCTGCCAGCTGCAGTGCCCGTGCTGGATCATCGCGCCGCAGGTGCTTCGGGGAGCTTGCGGTCGCTCGTCGCAGCGGTCTGTGATTGCCTCCACCGGGCCCCGATCAGATTGGCGGCGTCGATCCAGCGGCCGGTCAGAGATGGTCAGGAGATGGTCACATCAAGGTCAGGACTGGATTTTCGCCAGCACCCACACTGCGCTCCACGGTTCGCCGAGTGCGCACCGGTCCGCCCCGGAGCCGATTGCGAAGGTGATCGCGGGCGCCGCGGCAGTCCATGAACTGACAGAGAGGATTCGAATCATGCTCCCTTTTGAACCTGCCCCGGTCGCCGAGCAAAGCGCTGATTCGCCGGCTCAATCCGGCCACCGCGGCGACCGCTGTGGCGGCTTCGACAGCGTTCTGGCGACGATCGGACACACCCCCATCGTGCACCTGCAGCGGCTTTCACCGCCGGGCGTGCAGATCTACGCCAAGCTGGAATCGCGCAATCCTGGCGGCTCGGTGAAGGATCGGATGGCGCTGTCGATCATCGAAGAGGCCGAGCGCCGCGGTGAGCTGCGCCCGGGAATGACCGTCTACGAGGCGACCTCAGGCAACACCGGGATCGCGCTGGCGATGGTTTGTGCGCGCAAGGGCTACCCGCTGGTGGTGACCATGGCGGAGAACTTTTCGGTGGAGCGCCGCCGGCTGATGCGCTGGCTGGGCGCTCGCGTAGTCCTGACCCCGGCGGTGGAGAAGGGCTCCGGGATGCTGCGCAAGGCGCGCGAGCTGGCCCAGGCCAGCGGCGGTTATCTGTGCCGACAGTTCGACGACGAAGCCAATCCGCTGGCCCACCAGCGCGGCACCGCGCAGGAAATCCTGCGTGACTTTGACGGTCGACGGCTGGATGCGGTGGTCAGCGGCTTCGGCACCGGCGGCACCCTGCTGGGGATCGCGCGGGAGCTGCGCAAGCATCGCCCCGACACCCGGATCATTGCCTGTGAGCCGGATAACGTGGGCATGCTGGCCAGCGGCGAGCAGCAAAAGCGCGCCGCCGACGGCAGCCCGAACGCCAGTCACGGCCAGTTCCGACCACATCCGGTGCAGGGCTGGAGTCCGGATTTCCTGTCTTCGCTGATCGAGGCGGCGCGCGATGATGGGCTGGTGGACGCGGTGCAGCCGGTATCTGGCGAAGCGGCGATGCGCTGCGCCCGCGAACTGGCCCGTCAGGAGGGGATTCTGGCCGGCATCTCCAGCGGCGCGACCCTGGCCGGCGCGCTGGCGGTGGCGCGCGCGGCCGAGCCCGGCAGCGTGGTCCTGTGCGTGTTGCCCGACAGCGCGGAGCGCTATCTGTCCAGCCCTCTGTTCGCCGAGATCAGCGACGACATGGACGAGGCCGAGTGGGCCCTGTCCAAATCCACCCCTTCGGCGCGTTTCGATCGTTCGCCGACCGCAGCCGCGCCGGCGCAGGCAGTGGACGCCGAGTCCCTGGCCTGGGCCGATCAGGCGATGGCGCAGTGGACCGGCGACCCATCGCGGCCGCTGGTGATGTTCAGCCTGGAGTGGTGCGAATACTGCTGGGCGATGCGCCGTTTTCTGCAGGCCCTGGGTGTGCCCTGCGCGGTTGCGCCGCTGGATGGTCCGGAAGGCCGCATCGGCACTCGCACCCTGGCCATGCGCCTGCGTCTGGGTGAGGCCAGCGGCCAGATCAGCGTGCCGCAGCTGTGGTTCAAGGGCGAATGGCTGGGCGGCTGCGATGAGGTTTTCGAGCTGTATCGCCGGGGCGAACTGCAGGCGCGATTCAGGGAGCACGGAATCGCCTTCAAGGATGCGCCGATCGATGCCGATCAGTTCAAGCCCAAGTGGACCGATCATCGTCGCTCGATGCCCGCGTGACAGCCAGACCTGACCGGCGAGGTAGCCGCGATCCGGTATCGCGGTTGCCTCGTGCGGTCCGGCGGCGGGGCCGGGAACCGAGAACAGGCCAGCCGGACTCGGTTGATCGAATTGCAGCCACTGCCTGACCGCGGAGCTATCGTCAGCGAGCGCCACTGGTTCTAGTCTGCGTCGCCTTCTCAGCTTGGGGTATACGCATGTCCAGAGCGGATCTGACCTTCGCACTCATCTTGGGTCTGTGCTCGATCACCTCGGCGCGGGCCGATTCCCTGGCCCAGCAGGCCTTCAATGAGTTGGCCACCCTGGTCGGTGAGTGGGAGGGCCGCTACAGCAATGGCCGCAGCCATCAGGTCAGCTTCGCGCTCACCGCGAATGACAGCGTGATCGTGGAAACCTGGAGCATGTCGCCCACACGCCGGTCGCTGACTCTCTATGCGCTCGACGGCGAGCGCCTGATCGCGACCCATTATTGCCCGCAAGGCAACCAGCCGCGGCTGGTGCTGACCGAGCAGGACGCCAATCACGACTACCACTTCGCCTTTCTCGACGGCACCAATCTGCAGGACCCACAAGGCTCGCACCAGCACGCTCTGCAAATTCACATCGACTCGGCACAGGCCTTCAGCCGTAGCGAGTCTTATGTCAGCAACGCACAGCTGGAGCTGCGCGAGGTGGAGGCCGGGGAGCGAGTGAGTTATCGCCGAATCAGTCGCTGATCACCCGAAAATAGCCGAGCAAAGCCTTTTTGCGCGCGGCATCGTGACGAGGTCGAGAGCCATGCAGCCTGTCGCAGGAAGAAGGGTGCGTCGCTGTCGACCAGAACTCGCTCGGAAGAAGGTCGCGGCTAACAACGGTTGCCGGTCGCCAGCAGCGCCGGCTCCCACAAAAGAAATCCACGCGCAGATACCGGCCTTTGGGCGAGATTGCTGTTCCTCCAGATGCAGGAGCTTGCCCTGCAAGCAGCAGGACCTCGGGTGTGCGAGAGAACCACGGCTGACAACGGTTGCCGGTCGCCAGCAGGGCTGGCTCCTACAATAGGGATCCATGGGCAGCGCAGATACCGATACTGCTGGGCGAGATTACTGATGCTCCGCATGCAGGAGCTTGCCCTGCAAGCGACTGGACCCCGCGTGTGGGAGAAGGTCGCGGCCGATGGTGGCTGCTCATGTTCAAGGCGCTATTAACGCCGCTTCGGGGTCCAGGCCCAGAGCATCTCGCATGCTATCGGTTCGGCGCCTTCGCTGTCGGTCACCGTTACCGGCACCAGGACTTCGCCGCGTTCATCGCTTTGCAGGCTGGACTTTTGCGCGTCGGTCAGCTGCGCGACTGCGCGCATCCCGCCGACCGCGCGGCGGACGTAGTTGACGCTCATCCGCTTGATCACCGGCACCGCGCCGTCGTGCAGATGCATGCCCAGGGCCAGCCCGGTGGCGGTTTCGGCGAGCAGCGCCATCGCCGCCGCATGCACGGTACCGATATGGTTCTGCACCCTGGCTTCGTTGGCGACGCTGACCACCACCTGGTCGACGCTGATCTCGTCGATGCTCAGCCCCGAGGTGCCGACGTAGCGGATGGTGCGGCCCAGCGCCCAGGATTTGGCCTTGTTGGCCAGGCTCAGCGGCAGACGGTCAAAGCGCGCCAGGGTGCGGCGCAGGCGATTGTCAAAACTCATCGCTGGTCACTCCCAGGTCCAGACCACTCCGATGCTAAGACCATTCGCAGGCGTATGGTGTGCGCTGTCTCTGAACAGATGGGCTTCGCTGTTGCCGAAGCCGTGCTCTTGCTCTTCTGGCCACTGGAACTGGCTACTGGAACTCAGCTCAGCGGGTCAGTGGCTTGAACCGGATCCGGTGCGGGCGGTCGGCTTCCTCACCCAGGCGCTCGTGGCGGTCGGCCGCGTATTCGCTCCAGTTGCCGTGGTGGAAGACCACCCGCGAATCGCC
>JAGRJL010000115.1:5370-13652 GCA_020442775.1 Lysobacterales bacterium
ATCACCAGGGCACAGCCGGGGAAGGCCAGGATCGCCTCCTCCAGCGCGCGCAGGGTTTCCACGTCCAGATCGTTCGAAGGCTCGTCCAGCAGCAGCACGTTGCCGCCCTTGATCAGGGTCTTGGCCAGATGGAGCCGGCCGCGCTCACCGCCGGAAAGCTTGCCGACGAACTTCTGCTGATCCTGACCGCGGAAATTGAAGCGACCGATGTACTGGCGCGACTGCACTTCCAGCTTGCCGATGGTGAGGATGTCCTGGCCACCGGAGATCGATTGCCACACGGTCTGATCGCCCTCCAGCGAGCCGCGCGACTGATCCACATAGGCCAGCTCCACGGTCGAACCGATGTCGATCTCGCCGGAGTCCGGCTGCTCCTGCCCGGTGATCATGCGGAACAGGGTGGACTTGCCGGCGCCGTTGGGGCCAGCGATACCGACGATCGCGCCGGGCGGAATGGTGAAGCTCAGATCGTCGATCAGCAGGCGGTCGCCGTAGGCCTTGCGCACGTTCTTGAACTCGATGACCTTGTTGCCCAGGCGCGGCCCGGGCGGAATGTAGATCTCGTTGGTCTCGTTGCGGGCCTGGTATTCGACGCTGTTCAGTTCTTCGAATCGGTTCAGGCGCGCCTTGCTCTTCTGGCCGCGGCCCTTGGCGTTCTTGCGCACCCATTCCAGCTCGGCGGCGAGTGCCTTGCGGCGGCCCTTCTCGGCGGTCTCTTCCTGACGCAGACGCTCTTCCTTCTGCTCCAGCCAGGCGGTGTAGTTGCCCTTCCAGGGAATTCCTCGGCCGCGATCAAGCTCCAGAATCCATTCGGCCGCGTTGTCGAGGAAGTAGCGGTCATGGGTGACCGCGACCACGGTGCCGCCATAGTTCTTCAGGAACTGCTCCAGCCAGTCCACCGACTCGGCGTCCAGATGGTTGGTGGGCTCGTCCAGCAGCAGCATGTCGGGGTTGCTGATCAGCAGTCGGCACAGCGCGACGCGGCGCTTCTCACCGCCGGACAGGTGCTCGATCTTGGCGTCCCAGGGCGGCAGCCGCAGGGCGTCGGCGGCGATCTCCATCTGCAGTTCCAGATTGTGACCGTCGCCGGCCTGCAGAATCGCCTCCAGCCGCGCCTGCTCCGCTGCGAGTGCATCGAAATCGGCGTCCGGTTCGGCATAGGCGGCGTACACCTCATCCAGCCGCGCCTGCGCGTCGGCCACCTCGGACAGCCCTTCTTCGACCGCCTGGCGAACCGTGTGTTCATCGTTGAGCTCCGGCTCCTGGGCCAGATAACCCACCTTCACATCGGTTTGCGCGCGCGCCTCGCCCTGGAAATCGGTGTCGACGCCGGCCATGATCCGCAGCACGGTTGACTTGCCTGCACCGTTGAGACCCAGTAGGCCAATCTTGGCCCCAGGGAAGAACGACAAGGAGATATCCTTGATGATCTCGCGTCGGGGTGGGACGGTTTTGCTGACCCCGATCATGGTGTAGATGTACTGCATGGCGAGCTACCTGATAATGGAGGCGCGGGCGCGCTTCAAAGCCGGCCAGCATGCCATAGGAGCCCCTCGGCCGCCAGATCCACGGTGCCACTTCACCTGGAGTCCAATGTGACCAGAATCACCCAATTCACCGCCCTGGCGCTGGCCATCAGCCTGCTGATTCCCTCACTGGCGCAGGCTGGAGGGGTCTACAAGTGGGTTGATGAGCAGGGCGTGGTGCACTACAGCGACCGTCCGGGAACACGCACCGATGCCGAGGAGGTCGCGGGCGTCAATGCGCGCGCCAGCGAACAGGAACGCCTCGCTGCGGAAGCGGTCACGCTGGGCGGGGATCAGATCAGTGCGCAGATGCTTCAGGGGCTGTGGTGCGAGCACGAGATGGCCATTGTGGGCGGGGCTTCCGAACCGGAAGAGCGGCGCATCGAATGGGATTTCTACGAAGGCGACGAGCTGCAGCACCGCGATCTGCGCAGCGGGCGCCGGGTGGAGACCACCTTCAGCGTCGAGCGCAACCAGATCCGCGCGGAGAGCGCCAGCCTCGGCACCCACCGGATCCTCCGGTTCAACGGTGAATCGATGGAGCTGGGCGTGGGCGAGCAGATTCACCGCCTGCGCAAAGGTGGCTGCTGAGCCAGCGCCGGTCAGCCGATGCAGCAGCCGCTCAGCCCTCCGCCACCCAATGAAAGCGGGAGTCCCGGCCGCGGCGGTTGCAGAATCGGCCAATGGCATTTCGTACCGGCAGCGCGGTGCCTGCGCAGCGAGTCGGAAGAGCGCCGGCTGACCCCGCAGCAGCTGCGCCTGCTTCAGGCCTTCATCGCTGCGCCCGAGCATTGCCTGAGCAAGGAAGCCATGGTTGCGCAGGTCTGGGACGGGCGGATCGTCACCGACGACGCGCTGACCCGTGCGGTTGCCGAATTGCGCAAGCAGCTGGACGACGGCAGTCACGAATACATCCAGACCCTGCACGGACACGGCTACAGGCTGGGCGTTCCGCTTGAGCCCCTGGCCGCTGCAGCGCGGCCGCGGCTGAACTGGTCGCTGGTCGCCGGCGCCGTGTTGCTGGCGACGCTGGTTGCCGGATGGCTGTTGAAGCCTGGCGCCACTCGTCCGCCCCCGACGGCGCTGAAGTTGCGAGTCGAACCGCTGCAGGGGCCGTTGCCCAGTGACCGGCACTATCTGGCGATCGCGCCAGCGGGCACCCGGCTCTGGCACCAGGAGCGCGGCGGTCAGAGCACCATGCAGCTGGACGCCGGAGACGGATCGCGGCTGCTGTGGCAGGCCGACGGACAGATCAGCCGGGTGCGCGCGTCACCGCTGGGGACCCGGGTGGCGATGATTCATCACGACGATCAGTGCAGCCTGATCGGGATCGATCTGGCCGGCGGCGACCTGCACCGCTGGGCCAGCTGCGAGGCCGACGCGCTGCCCGCGATCGGCTGGCGCGACGAGCAGACCCTGCTGACCGCACGGGTGAATCGGTCCGGTCAGCTGGCGCTGAGCACGCTGCATTGGCCGGGCGCGCCACAGGTGCGCCAGCTGCCCTCAGGGGACTGCATCGAAGCCCTGCAGATCGCGCAGCGGCCGGAGAGGCTGCCGCTGCTCAGCTGCAGGCTTGAGCGCGGCGCGGCGATCTACCGGGTGGGCGAAGCGTCCCTGGAGCCGGTGCTGGTCTATCGCAGCATTCGATTGTGGGTAGAGGATCCGGCGGGCCGCATCTACCTGACTTCTGCCCCGGCCTGGCAGCCCGGGATCACCCGTTTCGACCCGGCCAGCGGGGGTTTTGCCTACGCTCGAACCGGCTGGATTGCCGATCTGGCGATCGATGGCGAGCAGCTGCTCGCGGTTCGCGATCGCCGCAATCTGGATCTGCTGGCGATCGATCTGGCCACCCTCGGACAGAGCACCATCGAGAACAGTCAGCGGATGACCCAGGCCTTCACCGTGGACCCCAGCGACGGGCAGCTGTGGCTGCTGGACGATCGCGCCGGGGAAATGGCGCTGTACGCCGGTGATCAGCTACGCCTGTCGGGCGCCGAGAGTGAGGTCGATCTGAGCGAGGTGAGGGCAATGGCGGTCAATCAGGCTGGCGGCTGGTTGCTGCTGACCACGCAAAGCGCGGACCGCTATCAGCACCACTGGCTGACCCTCGACCCGATCGTCCGCCTGGCGCGCTTCGACGCCGCTGCCGCCGATCTGCGCATTGATGGCAGCAGAGCGCACTATCTCGACGAACAACAGCAGCCGGCGGCCTTCGACCTGACCGATGGACGCTCTCTGGCGGCCGCGCCCGAGCGCCAGATCAGCGCACCCAGCGGTCATTGTCCGGGCTCACCGCTGAGCGCCGATGGATGGCAGATCGAGATCCTCGCCGAGGCCGACGGTGCCCTGTTTCGCGAGCGCGACAGCGCCAGCGGTGAGATCCGGCGACGCTGGCGCGATTCCCGCATCAGCCGACGCTGTGGCCTGATCCAGCCGCGCCTGGACCTTCGCGGCGGGCGTCTGATCTACGCGCTGGAGCGCGATCAGGACAAACAACTGCTGCGGATCACGATTGCTCCAAGCGACTGATATTGCTCAATATCGGATTTTTCTCAGCAACTTCTCAGCGCTTCGAAGCGATTGCTCAGGACCCTGGCCAGCCGATTGCGGCAGGCTCGGCCCACCTTCAAAGCGGGAAACGATGATGCGCCTGTCCTGGCTATGCCTGCTGCTCGCGGCCGACGTGATCGCCAGCACGCCGCTGGTGGATCGCTACAGCACGCTGGCTTTTCGCGAGAGCCCCTACGCGCCCCACCTGGGGGTACGCCGACTCGGCGCCGAGGAGGCGGCCAAGCGCAACCACTACCGCTTCGAGTATGACTCGCAGGGTCGAATCAGCCGGATCAGCTTCGCCCTGGGCGAACGGCTGCGAGAGCCCAACCACACCGCCAACTACTTCTGGTACGCCAGCGTCGAGCACTATCGCTATCAGGATCAGTGGCAGATCGTCAGCTATCGCGACCTGCATGATCAGCCGATGGCGGTGCATGGCGAGGTATTCGAGTCCCACTACCAGCTGGACCCCAGCGGTCGGCGGATCTCGCTTCAGTATCTGGGCGCCAACGGACAGCCGGTCGAGAGCGCGTGGGGGGTGGCGCGCTACCAGTGGCAACACCTCGACGACGGGTCGGTGATCGAGCAGCGTTTCGATCTGGACCAGCAGCCGGTGTCTCTGCGCCCCGGATTTCCCTTCCAGCGGGTGCGACTGAGCTACGACGCCCGCGGTCGGACCCTGCTGTTGCAGAACATTGACGCCAGCGGGTCGCCACAGGCCGCCGACAACGGGTTCGCCCAGGACCGCTTCACCTACACCGCGCACGGCGAGCTGGCGCGCTACGAGGTGCTGGACGCCCAAGGCGGCCAATCGGCGCGCAACATGCAGGGCATTGCTGCCGGCCTGGTCCGCTTCACCGAACGCGGCTACGAGCATATCGCCAGCTATCTCGACGGTGACGGCCGGCCGGCCTACAACGACAACGGCTGGTGGCGTTCCGAGCGGCGCTACGATGACTTCGGTAATCTCATCCTCAACGCCTTTGCCGATCAGCAGGGCGCTCGTGCGCTGAACCCGAATACCGGCTATGCGGAGCTGAGAATCGGCTGGCACGATGACGGTCTGCGCCGCCGCGAGCTGGCCTATTTCGACGCCCAGGGCCAGCCGGTAGAACACCAGACTCGCGGCATGCACGCGGTCCGCTACGGCTACGACTCGCGCCAACGTTTGATGCTTGTCTATCTGGTCGATCGCCATCAGCAGCTGGTTGAACACGCGCAGCAGGGCTGGGCGATGACCCGCTACCAGTATCAGGGTGACAGCGCGGTCGGCACTCCGCAGCGGCTGAGTCTGGCCGAGGCACTGGCCGCCGAGCGCCAGCACATCCTGTCGCTGATGCGCGAGCATGCCGGGGTCCCCGGGGTGGCCGCAGCGGTGGCTGAGGACGGCGAACGGGTCTGGCACGGCGAAACGGGCTACGCCGACCTGGTCCGGCGCCTGCCGGTGCAAGTCGATACTCAGTTCCGCCTTGCCAGCGTGTCCAAGGCGGTCACCGCGATCCTGGTCGCCGAGGCACTCGATCGTGGGCAAATCGCACTGGCAGATCGGGCTAGCGACTGGCTGCGGCTGGAACATCCGGCCACCCTGGCCCAGCTGCTGGCGCACAGCGGCAGCATCGATCACTACAACCCGCTGATCAGCGTCGATCTGGATCGAAGCTATGACGATGTCACAGCGGCTCTGGCGGTGGTGCGCCCTCATTTGCTGCCGATGGCGCCGGGGTCGCGTTATCGCTACTCGACATTCGGCTACAGCGTAATTGGTGCCATGCTGGAGGCCGCCAGCGGTCGGCGATTTGCCGAGCTGCTGCACTCGATGGGGGAGCGCCAGGGACTGGCTTCGCTGGCGACCAGCGCCGCCGAAGCCCACAACCCGAAGCTGACCCGCTTCTACCAGCTCAGCGGCGGCGACGCGCTCCCGGCCAAGGCACGCAATTTCAGCTATGCCGATCCCGGCGCGGGGATCATCGCCAGCGCCAGTGACCTGGCGGTGCTGGTCAGCCGCTTCGCCAGCGCCAGACTGGTCAGCGCCGAGCAGCGCGACCGGATGCTGCAAGTGCAGCGGCTTTCCGATGGCCAGGAAATTTCCGATCAGCGCTATCAGATAGCGCTGGGCTGGCGCCGCCAGGCCGACCTCGCTGGGCGCCCGTTCTTTCACCATGGCGGGGTCACTGACGGCGCGCGCAGCGTGGTCCTGTTCGATCCCGCTGACGGCCGATCGGTGGCCATCCTGAGCAACGCCGCCTGGACCTCGGATGTCTTCGGAATGGCCTTGAGTCTGCTTGCAGCCCGCCCCGCCGCTGCGAGCCTGGATTTGCTGAACAGCGGTTCGTTCTCGCTAAGTCACGCGGAGCAAGCGCTACCGCTAAGTGATCCAGATTGTCGGGAATGGCGCTGCAAATGGCGCGTCGCGGTGTCCGGCGAGCTGGCCGACTGGCTGGGCCGAGCCGCTGGCAAGCCAGAACTAACGCTGGAGTTGGGCCTGCTGGGCGGAAGAATCTATACGCCCTACGGGGTAGTGCCGTTGGCGGGTGATCAGCGGGGGATGGTCGCTGCCCAGGGTAGCCGGCATTTCCGCCTGACCTTCGCTCCCTGATCAAGCGCACTGGATCGGGTTCCGCGCATCAATCGAAGACTGGAATTGCAGCTAGTCGCCGCCGCAATCACCGCCGCCGTCGCTGCCGCAGTCTCCGCCGAAGCCGAAGTCCGATGGCTCGCTGTCGTGGTGCTCGATCTCGCGCTTCCGCTGCTGCTTGAGCGTCTCGATCTCCTGATCGGCCGCTACCCGCAGCTGCTCGCGCCGCGCCTGCTTCTGTTGCGGACTCGCCCGCAGCGCCTCGGGTAGTTCGGCGCCGCAGTACATGCAGTGATCGACGCCGCTGGTGAGCAGGGGGCGCGCGCACTTCGGGCATTCGGACATGACTAAATCTCAGTCAGTTCGGCGATCGCATCGCGGGCGTCATGCTGCACCGTGCTGAGGAAGGAATCGATCACCGCATTGATCTGTCGTGGCGCCTCCAGCGAGCTCATATGGCCGACCTTGGGCAGGCTGATCAATCGCGCGTCGGCGATCCGTTCGGCGATCTTTTCCGCGCAGGTGGCCGGTGTGGTCTGATCCTCTTCGCCGACCAGCACCAGCACCGGACAGCGGATCTTGCCCAATTCATTGAGCACGTTGCCGCGTTCAATCACACCGCGCACCGCATGGCGGGCAAATCGGGGCAGCGCGCCGATCTGCTGACGCCAGCGGGCGAGGTCGGCGGCGTTGTTGGGGTTGTTCAGATAGGTCGGTCCGAACATTTCCTTCAGGGCCTGGTTGATCAGCGGCTTCGGACCGAGCAGGGTCAACAGACGCACCAGCCAGCGCAGTCGGCGCAGACGTTGGGCGGGTTCGGGCTCGGCGCTGGTGTCGAGCAGGCACAGGCTGCGCAGCAGCTCCGGGCGGCGCGCGGCCACCCGCATGCCGACCATTCCGCCCATGCTCAAGCCGACGAAATGGCAGGGCGGGTTGCCCTGGGATTCAATCAGCGCAATCGCGTCGTCAGCCAGCTGATCCAGATCCAGCTGACGCGGACCGCCGCCGGAACCGGCCTGGCCACGGTGGTCATAGGCCAGACAGCGGTAGCGCGACTGGAAGTGGGCCAGCTGCGGCTCCCACATCTGCCAATCCCAGAGCAGACCGTGGGAGAACACGATGGTCTCGGCTCCTTCGCCACGTTCGGTCAGGTTGAGCGAAACGCCATTGCAGCTAATCTGAGGCATATCGGCAGGCTCGTCGGGCTGTGCCCGGATCATGCCAGCGGAATTGCATCTGCGGCCAGCCTTGCCGGAGCACCAAATCGGTGCATGGCTGCACCATGATGATGCACGGACGAATATTCAGCCGTGATCCGAATGGTTTGTGCGCCGCAGCATTACGCCACTGCTGACCCGCACGGGCAGCCGTTGAGGCTTGGCACGTCGATTGCATCAGACTCGGTTCTAATGCCCCTTTGGCATGTGAATACCCCTATCCCCGGCCCGACCACCAGGAGTTTTGAATGTCGCTGGAAAAAGTGAAGAAACTGATCAAGGACAACGGCGCTCGCTTCGTCGATTTGCGCTTTGCCGACGTGCTCGGCAAGGAACACCACGTCACCTTCCCCGCCAGCGCCGTCAGTGAAGAGCTGTTTGAGGATGGCAAGATGTTCGACGGCTCGTCGA
>JAGRJL010000116.1 GCA_020442775.1 Lysobacterales bacterium
CAGGAGTGCCGCAGGACCGGCTTCCTCGGCCGTACCGGCATCTACGAGATGTTCAAGCTCAGCCCGGAACTACGCGGACTGATTCAGGTCGATACCGACCTGACCAAGGTCACCGAGGTCGCCGTTCGCGAAGGCATGCGACCTCTGCGAATCAGCGCGGCTCAGCAGATCGCCCGCGGGGTCACCACCATCGACGAGGTCTGGAAGGTGCTGCCGGCACCGGAGTAGGGCGAACTCTCAAGCGGTGGCCCCAGGTTTGTGGGGAATACGTAAACTAACGCAACCTGGCCGGCACAATCGGCATCGACACGGAGCAACCACCCACTGTGGCAGCGACTGCCTTGGCCGAAGACCTCTACAGCGACGATGCCACGCATCCGATTCCCAGCGTCACCACGCTGGACATGCACGAGCTGTTCGACAACGGCAGTTCGGAGCTGTCGATCATCATCAACGGCCCGCTGGCCGCGGACAATCGTTCGCAGCGTCGGCTGATTCAGAAGATCGATAACTATCTGGCTTTGATCGAATGCGCCGATTTTCAGGAGCAATGCGGTCCACCGTCTCCGGAACGCACGCGGATCCTGGTGAACATCCCCTACAACTCAGATCCGGTGATCTTCATTCTGCTCGAGCGCTGTCAGGACTGGGTGCTGTCTGCTGGCGCGTCGATGGTGGTGGAGCGAATCATGTGGCGCGGATGATCACCCCGGTCTTCCAACGTGCCGCTGACTGAGCAACAGCTGGCCAGCGCCGCGCAGCGGCTGGCGGAACTGAATTCGCTGGTGGAGCGGCTGCCAGAAGCGCTGATCGAGGACTATGGACGCCAGGCCGAACACCGCGCCTACAAGGTCGGCAGCAAGACCTTTGCCTACTACGTCAGCGACCATCACGGTGATGGCCGTATCGCGCTTTGGTGCAAGTCCAGCGCCGCCGAGCAATTCCATCGGGTGGATGAAGAGCCCGACGATTTCTTCGTGCCGCCCTATCTGGGCAAGTCCGGATGGCTGGGGCTGCGACTGGATCAGCCAGAGCAGGTTCCCTGGGACGCGGTTGAACATCTGTTGACCCAGGCCTGGCTGGCGCAGGCGCCCAAGCGCCTCCAGCAAGGCGTGCGCTGAGCCCTGCCCAAGGCCTCGAAGATCCCGGTCGTGGGCTGAACTGGCGCAAACGGTCGTGCTCATGACCGATTCCGCTCGCAGACTGCGAGTTACCTCAATGGACCGGCGTTTGCCTCAACCGAGGCGACGCCATCTGCCTGTCTAATTCATTGGGGATGACCATGAAACTGCTACGAATACTGTCGCTTTCACTGATCGCCGGGGCAGCGCCAGCGCTGCTCGCCGCGCCTGCCAAGCAAATCACCATCGAAGGTCTGATCGAAACGTCGACCGATGCCAAGCTAGCCGCAGCTCGCCAGGAGAATCCGGCCCTGCTGGACCAGCAACTGCTCAGACTTGATCTGGCCGACTGGAGTGCCGACACCGCGGGGATCCGGTTCCGCACGCCGACCGGAGAAGAGATCGATCTGAATCGGGAAGTCGCGTCAAAGGGCGTCGATGGCTCGGTGTTCTGGGAAGGCAGCACCTTGGCGAAGGTTGGACCGGACGCCGGCGCCGGCAGCTTCGTCTATGCCGACGGCATGGTGGCCGGGCGCTTCAGTCAGGGACACACCGAATGGCGACTGACCCCGCAAGGCAACGGACTGCACCTGCTCCAGGCGGTCGATCAGCGCCTCCTGCAGAGTCCCGGGCACGGTGATGTGTTCGACCGGCCGGTCGCGCAGCTGGCGGAATCGGCTGAGTCGCAGAAGCGCTTCGCCAGCGAAGTCAGGGCGTCGCAGGTAGACATCATGATCGCCGTCGACTCGCGCTACATCCCCAGCCTGCGCGCGGCCAGTCTGCAGGCCCAGCTGGAGGTGTCGCTGACCAATCAGGCATTCCGCAACAGCGCGATTCCGCTGAACCTGCGCCTGGTCGGCACCCACGTGGTGACCGACACCCCGGGCGATCTCGCGGTCAACCAGCTGGCGGCGCTGGTATCCACCAATGACAACGTGATGGATGCGGTTCACCCGCTGCGCGACCGCTGGGGTGCGGACATCGTGGTGCTGATGTCGCAACGCCAGGGCGCCGTCTGCGGCATTGCGCGCTCATTGTTCCCCAACGCATCGGAGGCCTTTGCGGTGGTCGGCGCCTTGAGTCAGTGCGATTCGACCCTGTTCTCGCACGAGGTCGCCCATCTGTTCAGCGCTGACCACGACCCGGCCAACGCCTGCGACAACCCCAACCTGCCGTCTCCCTGTCTGCCGCCCAGCTCGGGCAGCTTCAAGGCCTACGCTCACGGCTACACCCGAAACTACACCGGCCAGATGGCGGTGGAATCCTACGCCACGATCATGACCTATTTGCCGGGCTCGTCCTGCCCCAGCGGACTGTGCACGCGACTGGAACAGTTCTCCAATCCGCGCCTGCAGGATTCCTTCGGCAATCCCACCGGATCTGCCTACCAATACGACAATGCCCGCGCGATCGGCGAAGAAGCCGCCCGAATTGCGGCATTTCGGGTACCGCAGGCCCAGTACGTCGGTTCCCCCGGTTCGGGTTCCTGGTACAACCCCGCGCGCTCCGGTCACGGTCTGAACTTCAGCTATACCGCCTACGGCAACGTGATGTACTGGTACACCTATGACAGCAGCGGTCAGCCGATCTGGTACGTCACCGATCCGGTCCAGCCCAGCGGCGGCGTGTGGCGCTCTTCCTTGTATCGGGCCAACTACCTGGGTCTGGGCGCCGGTGCCAATCTGACCACCGTCGGCGATGTGGAATTCCGGATGCTGAGCAGCAGCAGCGGACTGTTCTCATGGGATCTGTACAGCGACGGCAATCAATCCGATTATGACGGCGCCGAATACATGAGCTTCCTCTTCGGCGGCGGCTCCTACACCGGTGCCTGGTACGACCCCGCCGATTCGGGATGGGGACTGAGCATCGACAACCTGGGCCTGAACACGGCGGTCACCGCCTACTATTATCTGGCCAACGGCCAGCCCACCTGGGCGCAAAGCAACGGCGCGGTGTGGGGCAACCCCACCCAGCAGCAGACCTACAGCATGGTCCGCTACTATGGTCCGGCGCTGTGCCCGACCTGCCAGGGTCAGGGCTATGCCGCACCGGTGGGCAGCTGGGCCGGCAACATCGGTCTGCGTCTGACCGGCAGCGGTGGCACCGGCTGGGTTGATCTGCGCGCGCCCGATGGCTCGATCTTC
>JAGRJL010000853.1 GCA_020442775.1 Lysobacterales bacterium
GCAGCGAGGGCACGCCGTTGTACTCACCGGCGACGGTGAGCGCATCGGGCGTGTAGGAGCCACTCAGATCACGATGCTCGTAGCCGGCGGCGATTGCCAGCGGTCCGGCCCACAGATCGGCGACGTCGCCGCTGATGTTGGCCGAGAACAGCTGCAGGTCGTTCTCGCTGCGGTCATGCAGGATCGGCTGGATGTAGGCCAGCATCGCCGGGGTAATGGTGCCGGGACCGCCGAAGATGTTCAGCGGGGTGCAGCCAGGACTGGCGGCGCAGCTCTCCGGGGTGCCCAGGGCGGTGGCGATGCGGCGAATGTTGTAGCTGCCGAAGTTGGTCTGTTCGGCCTCGTTCTTGCTGCGGACATAGTTCATGTCCCAGTAGAACTGCTTGTCACCCAGATCGAATACGCCTTCCAGACCGGTCGCGAAGTACCAGGTATCGACGTCCTGGAAGAAGCGGCGCGGCCCGCCTTCGACCGGACGGCGACCGAAGAAGATGATGTTGTCGCCGGAATCATCAAAATCGATGCCGAAGGGGTTGAAGGGGTTCAGGCGGGAAATGAAGATGTTGTCGGCAAGGGGATTGCCGGTGCCTGCATCGGGGCCGAGGAAGATCGGCTCAGGCGCGGCGCGGTTCTCCGATCGGCGCTGATTGAACAGCGCACGCACATACCAGCTGGTGCTCTCGCTGAACTCGAAGCGGGTCTGAGTGAAGATGCTCTTGCGCTCGCTCGGGGTCAGCAGATAGTTGAACTGGGCGAAGTTGAATCGGTCGGCGCTGGTGAACGGGTGGAAATCGTCGTTCACGCCCGGATCGTTGGGGTTGTAAGTCGGCAGAGTGTTGGCGAAGACCCCGTCCAGCGCGATGTTGGCGAAGGCGCCGGTGCGCGGATCGGTGAACACGAAGCGACCGAAAGGAGTGGCCGAGGAGCCGAAGGCCAGGCCCAGATTGGGCACCGGGAAGGCGGAAATCGAGCGATCCTTCGATTCCACCGGATCCTGATCGTTGTAGCTGGCACCGAAGAAGAAGCTGAAGCCGTCGCCGGACTTGCCGAGGCTGACTTCCGCGGTGGTGCGCTGACCGTCGCCTTCGTCATATTCGCCGTAGCTGGCCGACACGGAAGCCCCGTCAAAATCGCGCCGGGTGATGATGTTGACCACGCCGGCAATCGCATCCGATCCATAGATCGAGGACGCGCCGTCTTCGAGGATCTCGATGCTCTCGATGATGTTGACCGGGATGGTGTTCAGGTCGGTAGAGGCCGATACGCCGGAGGCCGAGGCCTCGTTGACCCAGCGGATGCCGTCGACCAGCACCAGCACGCGCTTGGAGCCCAGATGGCGCAGATCGATGGTCGCCGAGCCGGCGCCCACGCCGCTGCCGTCCGGCGGGAAGCCGAAGTTGCCGCTGGAGTTGAACTTGGTGTTCAGCGCCGAACCGGAGGCGGTCAGCTGCTGCAGAATGTCGGCGGCGGAAGTCAATCCGCTGCGCTGGATGTCCTCACGCGAAA
>JAGRJL010000854.1 GCA_020442775.1 Lysobacterales bacterium
ACGGCGCTGACCCGGCCGAACCGCAGTCGGTGCTGGTTGAACAGGGCACGATCACCGCCATCGGCCCCAGCAGCCGCACCGAGCTCCCGGTAAACGCGCTGCGCCTGAATCTGCAGGGTGGCTACCTGATGCCTGGACTGACCGACCTGCACACCCATATCGGCACCAGCCCCACCGAACTGCTTGGACAGAACGCCGCCGGGGTGCAGGCGATGGTCGAGGAGGCCGCCACCGGCGAACTGCTGGTTTATCTGTCGCAGGGGGTGACGACGGTGCTCAACGCCGGCGACTTCGGCGAGCCGCTGCCGCGCTGGAGCGCGGAGATTGATCGCGGCGACAAGGTCGGACCCAAGCTGTACAGCGCCAAATACACCCGCGGACCACCTGGCACGCCTGACGGTGGACCCGAGTTCTCCTATGCGACGCAGTCGACCGCGCGCAGCCACGTGGCCGGCGCGGACAACGCCGGTTACGACATGATCAAGATCTACAACTACACCCCGGCAAACGCGCTGCCGCTGATTTTCGAAGAAGCCGGCTCGCGGCAGATGGCGGTGATCGGACACTTCCCGCAGACCGAGGACGGGGTCACCACGCTGGACCGCGGTCTTGCGGCGGTGGCGCACGGCCAGGCTTATTTCTGGCGCTGGGGCTACAGCAGCTTCGGCGCCACCCAGGCGCTCAACGCCAGCCTGCGCAATGACACCTCAATCATCGCCACGCTGGCCCACATGGAGATCATTGCCGACATCTGGGGATTCAATCTGCCGGCCATTCAGGAATATCGTGCGCGACCGGAGCTGCGCTATCTGCATCCCACCTCGCGCAGCCTCAACAACCGCGGGATCATCGGCAGCCGCTGGAACCCCAGCGGAGCCTCGCCCGGCGGACTGGACCCCAGCAACGACTACATCGCCAGCTATCTGCGTCGCTATTACCAGGCCGGGGTGCCCTTCCTGCTCGGTTCGGACTCACCCACAGTGCTCGGGGTACCCGGCTTCTCGGCACACGAGGAGATGCGGGTAATGCGCGAGCGGCTGCAGATTTCCGATACCGAAGTACTGGCAATCGCCACCCGCAACGGCGGCCGCTTCATCAACCGCTGGATCGTCGGCTCAGAAAG
>JAGRJL010000006.1:0-8877 GCA_020442775.1 Lysobacterales bacterium
GCATATGACACCGTCGGCGAGCTGGAGACCCTGGCCGACGGCCGACTGCGAATGCTGCTGGACTCCGACGAGGATTCCTTCGAGCTGTACGTGCTGGAGCGCTGAACCGGCGCAGGCTGAGCTGCCTCGCGCAGCGCCTCCCGCAACACGCTTCCCACCACCTCGGCCAATGATTCGTACTTGCGTTCCACTTTCTGCTTTCCCTTGAAGCGGGCAGGATTCCTTCATGAATCCGACCTGCGTGCCCGTTCTGCTGCAGGTTCCCGACCAGCTTGCCGCCCACGCCGGGGCCGGCGCAGTGCCCAAGGTCATGTTTGGGGGGTGATGGAAGTCATGCTTTCGCACCGCCGTTCAGCCGATAGAAAGGAAGTGCGGTGGCACGGGGCTGGACAGGGCTACTGTGCGGTCGCCCGACGGCCGCAGTAGAAGACTGGTGAAGTATCCGGGCTAGCCGCTCTCCCTGGCCGAACTGCCCGCATCGCTGTCCATCACCACCTGGGGCAACACCAGGGTGACCACGGTGCCGCCTTCCGGCCGGTTGTTCAGATTCAGGCGACCACCGTGCGCCTCGGCCACCTCCCGAGCCAGCGCCAGCCCGATACCCGAGCCGCTGCGCTTGGTTGAATAGAAGGGGATCAGCGCGTTTTCCAGCACGGCGGCGCTCATTCCGGAACCGCTGTCGAAGACATCGATGTGCCAGTGTCGGTTGCTCAGCCTGACCTGCAGCGCCACCTGATCGCTGGCCGAGCCGGACTCGTGGGCGTTCTTGAGCAGATTGATCAGCACCTGCTCCACCTGTACCCGATCGAAGCAACCCGGCCGTTCCGGCAGCTCGCCGAGCTGCTGAAAGCTCCATTGGGTCGCCAGATCCGAGAGCAACTCCTGCCAGTCCACCAGCTCCAGTCGCGGCAGCGGCAGTTTGGCAAAGCCGGCATAGGACTTGACGAAACCCTCCAGATGACGGGCGCGCTCGGCAATGGTCTGGAGGATCTGCGGCAGGCGCTGGTACTGCCCCGATTCCACCAGCGCCTGCCCCGAGTGACTGAGTGAGATCACCGGTGCCAGCGAATTGTTCAGCTCGTGGCTGATCACCCGAATCACCTTTTTCCAGGTGGCCACCTCCTGCCGATTCAGCTCGCGGGTGAGGTGCTTGAACAGATGCATGTGGTGGCGCTGGCCGTTGAGCTGAAACTCGCGGTAGTCCACGTGGTAGGTCTCGTCCTGACCATCGACGGTGACGCTGGCCAACCCGGTCATTCGGGCGCTGATCAGCTCGGTCAGCGCTTCGGGGACCTGGTCCAGCAATTCCCGAAACAACAATCCCTCCAGCTTGCGCCCATGACCGAGCAGATGGCGCGCGGCCAGATTGGCATAGACGATGTGTCCGCGCGCATTGCTCAACACCAGCGCGGTGGGATTGTTCTGCACCACGGTGTGCAGCAGCAACTCGCGCTGGAACAGATTCTGGCGCTCTTCGCGCAGGACCTTGCCGAGCTGATTGTGGGCCGCGACCAGTTCGCCCAGTTCGTCGGTCCGGGTGGTGTGCACTGAAAAGGCGAAATCGCCGTCGCGAAAGCTCTGCACCGCTCCGTTGAGCGCACGGACCAGCTCGGCGATGGGTGCGGCGATCAGCCGGGCCGCGAGCATGGTCAATCCGACCAGAATCAGCGCCGCCAATGGCCAGGCGATGGCCGGCGCCAGCTGCGCGTGCCCCATCCCGTAACCCAGACCAAAGGCCGCCATCGCGGCACCGATCAGGACCGCGGCCAGCTTGCCTTCGAGCGAGAGAAAGCGATCAAGCATGATGAGCGATTCGGGATTTGCTGCTGCAAAGGGTACGCCGTCGCACGCCTCGCAGTCCTGTCGCCAACCCGCGTCGCCGCTGCAGCTAAGCCGGCGAACGCGAATCCTGGTGGAGTGCGCCAGCCACTGCCCAGGCCAGCACCCCGGCCGCGGCCAGCAACGAGGCCGACAGCAGGAAAGGCGCGCCCGGCAGCTCCACCGGTGCCCCATCGCCGATGAACAGCGCAAACACCTGGGTAAACAAATAGGGACCCACCATCCCGGCAACCCCCGCCAGTGACCAGATCGCGCCCTGCAGACGACCCTGCTCCGTTGGATCCACCTGCGCGGTCATCAGCGCCTGTGCAGACGGGTTGGCGATACCCCACAGCGCCATTACCGGTATTCCGATCAGGAATACGGTGCCGGAAGCAGCAGTGCCGTAGATCGCAAAGCCGATAGCGCCGGCGCCCAGACCAAGCAGCAAGGTCCGTCTTTCGCCCAGCGCCCGGACCAGATGTCGCATCAGCCCAGCCTGCACGATGGCGCTGCAGATGCCGACCAGCGCCAGCACCATGCCCACGTCACCGGCGCTCCACTGGTAGCGGTAGGCGGCATAAAGCACGAACACCGCCGGAAGCACCACGTGCGCCAGCTGTGACAGAAACACCACCCCGGACAAGCCAAACAGGGAGCGGTGCCGGGACAGCATCACGATCGACGCCAGCGGATTGGCGCGCCGCCAGGAGAAGGCCGAGCGGCGCTCGGCGGGCAGCGATTCCGGCAGGATCAGCCAGCCATAGAGCGCATTGGACAGGCTCAGCCCGGCGGCCACCCAAAATGGCAGTCGCGGATCAACCTCGGCGCACAAGCCGCCCAGCGCCGGTCCCAGCACAAAACCCAGACCAAAGGCAGCGCCCAGCAGTCCATAGCTTTGCGCGCGGCGCTCTGGCGGGGTGATGTCGGCGATATAGGCATTGGCGGTACTGATGCTGGCCGCGCAAATGCCCGAAATCACTCGCCCGATGAACAGCAGCGGCAGGGTCTGCGCCACCGCCATCAGGATGTAGTCCAGACCCAGACCGAGATTGGACAGCAGGATCACCCGGCGGCGACCGTAGCGGTCCGACAGCGCGCCCTGGACCGGTGAGAACAGGAACTGCATGACCGCGAAGGCGGTGCCAAAGACCCCGTAAACGTGAGCGGCGGCGGCCAGATCACCGCCCTGAAAGCTGGCAATCAGATGGGGCAGCACCGGGATCACAATGCCCAGCGCCAGCACATCCAGGATCACGGTGACGAAAATGAAAATCAGCGCCGCCTGGCGCCGAGCGCCGGTGGGTGGAGTCGGGGCTGAGCTCATGGGCTGATGGCAGGTCGGAGGCGGCGCGGCAGATTAGCACTGTTGGTGCCCGACCGGCGTTGGCGTGGTGCCGGAATGGGCCGGCCACCGAAAAAAACTGATCGAGTTCCTGACTGGCTTGCGCGTCTAGAGGTTGAACGCAGACCGCGTTCCTATCGTTATACGGAGCTTATGATGGATCTGAAACTCTCTCTAGCAATCCTGCTTGGTCTGGTCGGCACTTCGGCATCCGCACAAGGGTGGGTCAGAACCCCTGCCCTGTTTCAGGCAAACGGATCTGTACTCACTACCTTCAGCTCGAGCAGCGACCTGGTAGATGTCGATGCCAACGGCAACTTCCGCTATCTGGTCCAGCAGCAGAACGCCAACCCGAATGTGGCTTCGAACATGCTGCTCCTGGGCTACACGCCAAGCGGCGCACCGTTGCATTTCCAACGTCACATCTCGACCATTTCTGGCGCCTATTACCCGCGAGATTTCACTGAGCAGGGCGGCACTGTCCTGACCAGCATGAGCGACAACAGCACCCAGTATCTGCACGGCGCGACAGGGACCCTGGTTCAGCAATACCAGTTCAGCGGCAATGCACACCTGGCCTCCGCCCCCAATGGGACCGGCATTGCGACCTTGTCGCGGATCTTTGCGGAACCGACGGTCATCCAGCTCGAGCTACGCGATGCGTCGGGCAATGTGACTCTGACCGGCACCGCACCCTACTACGCTGACGACAGCCTGGCTCCACTCAACATCGGGGCGCTGTTCAATCGCACCAGGGGCGTGATCGCGGACAACGGCTATTTGCACGTGCTCGAATGGTCCAATTCCACTGGCCAATTGCTGCGTGACGACTCCTTGGCGGGCCCGACCAGCCTGGTCTCTCAAGCTATCGCCCCGGACGGCACCCAATACATCGCGGCGACCACCGGCTCCAAACCAACCCAGTCCTGCCAGATCATCAAGGTTCCGGTGAGCGGGGCGCCGACGGTCTTGTTCGCGACGAACGTGCCGGGCTGCTACCCGGGCAAGCATATCGACGCCGACAACTCGGGCGTTGTCGCGCTATTCGAACAGCCCTCTTCGGCGCATCGATTCGTGCACATTTCGGCTGGCGGCATTCCCCTGTTTGACCTGTCGCTTTCCAGCACCTCGCTGTCCGGCTACAACACGCTCTACAGCCGTACGCTGAAGCTCAGCGATGGACGTGCAGCGATGGTGCATCACGGCTTCGTGGATCAGACCTTCACCGATCGCCAGGTGATCGTGGACGTCTACAACGCCACCGGCGTGCTGCAGTCGGTGCAAACCCTGCTTGACCTGGATTCATCGGCAAGCGTGCACGCCAAGGCCGCACCTGACGGCGACGTTTACGTCGCGTACACGGCAACGACGGCCAATGGTCTCGCCGCAAAGATCGCCAGGTTGGACTTCTAGCGAGTCCCCTGGGCAATTCTGCATCGCATACTCGCCATCGGCGGGTATGCGGCTTTGGACTGCATCATTCTGGCCAGCTCGGCAAGCGGCTGGAAAAGCCGGTCAACCGGCCTGCTACGGATCGGGAACCTTGCCGTCCCGGCCCGGTCTGAGCATGCAGTCTGGATCTGAGATGCCCCTTGAACCATGAAAGATCGAATCCTTTTGCTCGCCTGTCCCTTGCTGGTCGCCATGAGCCTGATCGCCTGCAGTGAAGCTGAGCCTCCCGCGGCAGAGACCGGGACTAAGGTCGCCTCCAGTGAACCGGCTGAGAGCAAGCCGGTCTACAACGCTGTCGCTCCCGCTGAACCGGAAGTCTTCGACAACGGGGAGCGGGTGCTGCTGGATGCGCCCCTGATCAACGGACTGATCATGCCCTTCGACTACAGCGTGCTGGATCAGGACGACAGCCAAACCGGTCCGATCCGCATTTTGAAGACCGAAATGGAAGTGTTTGGCACCAACGAGGTTGAAGCCGTCGCCCAGCTCAACAACAACCTCCAGGCCGAAGGTTTCCAACTACTCAACAACAAGGGCACGCAAGGGAAGCTCCATCGCTCCTATGCCCGCGGCGGTCGCACCGTGTTCGACGGCGCTGAAACCGTCGATGTGGTGGCCATTGCCTATCCCAGCGAAAAGAAGCCGCACAACCCGGCGGCCAAGGCACACCTGATGGTCACGGTTTCATCCAAGCAGGGTTGAGAGCCCAGCCGGGCCCGCCGATCACAACTCAGCCGCCACTGCACCACTGCGGGCACAATCTGTGCCCACGGTGGCCGTGGGCGTAGCTCACGACCCGGCCGGCGATGAACGAACTTCTCCGGTCGGCGTGCTTGAAATTGCGAGCGCATTCCCCATCATGTGAGACTGCGCGGCGTGAGGCCGCGATTGGCGTAGTACCTCAATTCCACACGGGAGGATCCGATGACCCGCTGGAGAGCTGCTGGTATTCATCTGCTGCTGAGCGCCCTGCTCGGCGTTTGCGTTCTCGCGCTGCTGTTCTTCGTCTGGTACCCAGGCCCGTTGTTTCGGGTGACCGGCGGCGAAAAACTGCTGCTGCTCATTGTGGGAATCGACGTCGTTGCCGGACCCCTGCTGACGCTGGTTGTGTTCAATGCAAAGAAGCGCCTGATCAAGCTGGATCTGGCGATCATCGGCATCATTCAGATCTGTTTTCTGGTTTACGGGTTGACCACGATGACGGTCGCCCGGCCGGCATACATCGCATTTGTCGTCGATCGCTTTGTCGTGATGCCGGCGAACGGGCTGAGTCCAGAAGATCAGGCCGAAGCCACTGATCCGCGCTATCGGTCTGCCGGTTGGCTGGGACCCGATTGGGTGTTCGTTGAGCGACCTACAGACCAGGAAGGGTTAATGGAGGCGTTCGAGTCTGGACTGGCCGGAAAGGACCTGGAGTACTTCCCCAAGTACTACCGACCCTATGGCGAACATAGCGCTGAAGTACTCAAACGAGCGTGGCCTCTGGCATTGCTTAGGGGTCAAAACCCGGTGTGGGACGATTGGATAAACGCGCTGGAGAGCAAGCACGGCGCTGAGCAGATCCTTTTTCTGCCGCTCAAGGCCAAGCTGGCTGACATGACGCTGGTTGTCGACAAGCGATCCGCCGAACCTCTGGAATACTTGGATATCAACCCTTGGTCGGCAGTTCAGAGGGAACAGCTGAAGCGTGCTGAATCCCGGGCGTCAGCCGCACCCGAGCCAGCCTCACCGCCCAAGGCTGACGGCACCGACGAGCCCTCGGATGGGGGAGATGCGATGGTCCAGGAGAATCAGGAAGACGCAGAGCACTGATCCGTCTGCACCCAAAGCCCCGGCTGGTCGGCTCGATGAGCATGGTGGGTTGGGGACAGGTACTCAGTCGTCTCGGTCTGAAGAATCCGTCTCCGACGGCTCCGGGTTGTATTCCATCTCCGCCACCACCCGCGGATCACGGCCCATCGCCAGCGCCTTGCGCTTGGCCTTGGCCACGCCCTGGATGTCTTCGGCAGCCTGAATCAGCACCGCCTTGCGCTCATCGCTGAGCGCAGTCCAGTGGCAGTCGTCCTCGGCGCCCGCCATCGCGTAGAGCAGATTCAGGCTGGGCTTGAAGCCGGCCTTGACCACCCGCGCGAACACCTCGATTGCACCCATTTCGCGCAGGTCGTCGATATTGCGCACGCCGACCTGACGCAGCCACGCGGCCGAGCGCGGGCCCACGTTGCGAATTTTCTCTGATGCCGCCATCTGCACGAATCCGGTTGCTTCAGGTGCTATCAGCTTACCGCGCCCGCGTTCGGCCCCCAAGCTGATCGGGACCAATAGCAGCATCGACACAGTGCATACTTGGGCCATCTATACCCGGAGCGAGCCCATGGCCAAGCCCACCTATGAAGTCATCGTCTTCGGCGCCACCAGCTTCGTCGGCCAGATTCTCTGCCGCTATCTGGTCGATCAGTTCGGGGTGGGCAAGAGTCTGCGCTGGGCGGCCGCGGGTCGCTCGATCGACAAGCTCAAGGCGCTCAAGGCCGAACTGGGCGATGCAGCCACCGGGCTGGAACTGGTGATTGCCGACGCCGGGGACGTCGACGCGCTGGAAGCGCTGGTGAACGACACCCAGGTGGTGGTCTCCACCGTCGGTCCATATGCGCTTTACGGCGAACCGCTGGTGCAGCTTTGCGCTGAAAGCGGTACCGACTATTGCGATCTGACCGGCGAAGTACAGTGGATCGCGCGAATGCTGGAGCGCCATGAGGGCGCGGCCAAGGCTTCGGGTGCGCGCATCGTGCACAGCTGCGGTTTCGATTCGATTCCCTCTGATCTGGGCGTCTATTTCCTGCAGCAGCAGGCGCGGGAGCGCTTCGGCAGCGCCTGCACCCGGGTCAAGATGCGGGTCAAGGCGATGCGCGGGGGATTCTCCGGCGGCACCGCCGCCAGCCTGCTCAACGTGGTCAAGGAGGCGGTCAAGGACCCGGCGCTGCGCAAGGCTCTGGGCAATCCCTATCTGATCTGCCCGCCCGGGCATCCGGCCAAGGCCCGTCAGCCCAACCTGAAGTTCGCCGCCTACGACAAGGATTTCGGCAGCTGGATGGCGCCTTTCGTGATGGCTGCGATCAATACCCGTATCGTTCAGCGCAGCAACGCGCTGCTGGACCCGCCCTATGCCGACGAATTCATCTACGACGAGGCCGCGCTGACCGGCAAGGGACTGAAAGGGCGGCTCAGCGCGACGACGATGGCCACCGCGCTGGGCGGATTCATCGTCGCCAGTGGGGTCGCGCCCACGCGCTATCTGCTCGAGCGATTTTTCCTGCCGGCAGCCGGTGAAGGTCCCAGCCCGAAGGCCCAGGAGAAGGGTTTTTTTGATCTGCGCTTTTTTGGCCAGACCGCCGAGGGCCAAAGCATTCGCTGCAAGGTCACCGGGGACCGCGATCCGGGCTATGGCTCCACCGCCAAGATGCTCGGTCAGGCCGCGGCCTGCCTGGCCCACGACATTGACCGCAAGTCCAAGGGTGGCGGCTTCTGGACCCCTGCGAGCATCTTCGGACAGACCCTGATCGGACGACTCCAGGCCTATGCGGGACTGTCTTTTTCGGTGATCGAGTAGATCGACGGAGCGAGCGATGAAACCAGCACCCAAAGATTGGCCGCGCTTTGCCAGCGTGGTGGTTTATCAGGACGCCCACGCGGCGATTGACTGGCTGTGCCGAGCCTTCGGCTTCCAGATCCGGATCAAGGTGGTGGCCGAGGACGGCTCGGTTGAGCACAGCGAGCTGGAATACGGCGAGGGTCTGATCATGGTCGCGCAGGAGGATCCCCAGGCGGACAAGGCCTGGAAGCGGGCGCTGCGCAGTCCCCGGTCGGTTGACGGGGCGATGACCCAGTCACTGATGTTCTTCGTCGACGATGCCGATCAGCACTGCGCCGATGCCCGCAACGCCGGGGCCCAGATTGTGGTCGAACCAATGACCCAGGACTACGGCGAGGACTACTGGACCGACCGCAGCTACGCCGCGATCGATCCGGAAGGGCATCTGTGGTGGATCGTGCAGCGATTGCGAACCGGATCTGCGAACTGACCGACTGTCAGCAGGCTTGTCCCTGCTGGCGCAACAAGATCCGCGCAGGCGAGTAGACTGGCGCACCGCCCAGCCAGCCGAGTGCCGCATGTCCCAAAGCGATCCATCGACGGTCAGCCAGCCATCCGCGGCAATCGTGTCGATCAAGGGGCTCAACAAGCGCTATGCCAACGGCTTCAGCGCGCT
>JAGRJL010000006.1:8948-23428 GCA_020442775.1 Lysobacterales bacterium
CTGATCAACATCATCTGCGGGATCGTCAATCCCAGCGCCGGCAGCGTGATCGCCGATGGCTTTGACATCGTCGCCGACTACCGCCAGGCGCGCACCCGGATCGGGCTGGTGCCGCAGGAGCTGCACACCGACTCCTTCGAGACGGTCTGGGCGACCACCAGCTTCAGCCGCGGCTTGTTCGGCAAAGCGGCCAATCCGGCGCACATCGAGAAGGTGCTGCGCAGCCTGAGTCTGTGGGACAAGAAGGACCAGAAGATTTTGGCGCTGTCGGGCGGGATGAAGCGCCGGGTGTTGATCGCCAAGGCGCTGTCCCACGAGCCCACCATCCTGTTCCTCGACGAACCCACTGCCGGAGTGGATGTGGAGCTGCGCCACGACATGTGGCAGGTGGTGCACGAGCTGCGCGCGGCCGGGGTCACCATCATCCTCACCACCCACTACATCGAAGAAGCCGAGGAGATGGCCGACCGGGTCGGGGTGATCCTCGACGGCGAGATCATCCTGGTGGAGGACAAGGCCACCCTGATGCGCAAGCTGGGCAAGCGCCAGCTCTCGCTGCAGCTCAACCAGCCGCTGGCCGAAATCCCTGCCGAGCTGAGCGATCTGTCCCTGGAGCTGGCCGACGACGGTCACACCCTGGTCCACACCTTCGACGCCCAGCGCGAAAGCAGCGGGGTGGCCGAGCTGCTCAATCGACTGGCGGAGCTGGGTATCGGGTTCAGGGATCTGAAGTCCACGGAAAGCTCATTGGAAGAGATTTTCGTCAATCTGGTGAGGAACAAGCGATGAACTGGTATGGCGTGAAGGCGATCTACCAATTCGAGATGGCCCGCTGGCTGCGCACGCTGGGACAGTCACTGGCTGCGCCGGTGCTGTCGACCTCGCTGTATTTCATCGTCTTCGGCGCGGCGATTGGCGCGCGCATGGGCGAGATCGAGGGGGTCAGCTACGGCGCCTTCATCATCCCCGGGCTGATGATGTTGTCGATCCTGAGCGAAAGCATGGGCAATGCCTCCTTCGGGATCTTCTTCCCCAAATGGTCCGGCACCATGTTCGAAATCCTCTCCGCACCGCTGTCGTGGAAGGAAATGCTGCTCGGCTATGTGGGCGCAGCGACCACCAAGTCGATGCTGCTGGGCGCGCTGATCCTGATCACCGCGCGGGTCTTCGTGCCCTACCAGATCGCCCATCCGCTGTGGATGGTGTGCTTCTTGTTCCTCACCGCGCTGAGCTTTTCGCTGTTCGGCTTCCTGATTGGGCTGTGGGCGGAAACCTGGGAGCGGCTGCAGACCATCCCGCTGCTGGTCATCACTCCGCTGACCTTCCTGGGTGGCGCCTTCTACTCCATCGATATGCTGCCGCCGCTGTGGCAGAAGGTGACCCTGATCAATCCAGTGGTCTATCTGATCAGCGGCTTCCGCTGGAGCTTCTACGGCATCGCCGACGTACACATCGGAATCAGCACCGCGATGATTTTGCTGTTTCTGACCGTGTGCCTGCTGACCGCGCGGTGGATGATCGTCAGCGGTTACCGGTTGAAGAAGTAGCATTCAGCGTCGCCTCGCCGCACTTGCGTGATCTGCGCGGCGTTCACACACTGAGCGGAACGCTGATCGGAGAGCGCCATGCGAGCGTGGGTGATTCCGGGCCTGATTGTGCTGCTGACCTGGCTTCCATGCTCACAGCAGGCCTACCCGCAGAGCTGGCCGGACGTGCAGCCGGAGCACTATCAGTCGGCCAGCGGAAGGTACCGCTGGCAGATTGACCCCAGTACGCGCAGCGGCGCGGGTGAGGCGACCTACAGCCTCCACGGGCCCAATGGGTTGTTGCAGGAAGTGACCTTGCCTTTCACCCTGCTGCAGGCGGGCGTCGATGATGCAGGCTCGCTTTTTGGCTACGGCTATACCGAAGGTCTGCAGCCCACCGTCGACCGTTCGAAGCTGCTGGTCGTACGTGTAGGCACGGATGCAGGCGTGCAAGTGCTCCTCGAAGTGCCGCGTGTCGACAGCCGCGGTCTTCACACGGCGCCCGAACCTGACGTTCTGGATCTGATTTTCGATCCTGACAATGATCGGATGATCCTTCGGGTCACTCAGAGCGAGGACGATCGAGGCCCGGAAAGCTGGTGGAGTTTTCAACTGAGCACCGGGGTTCCGGGAGAACGCCAGCACCCCAAAGGTGCTTTCGCAGACGACGCCACCCTTCGCGTAATGGCTGCCCGACCGCTGAAGGGCACCAATCAGATGCTCGTGCACCTCTACACTCGCTGCAGCGGATCTGCGGGAGCCCGTTTCGCACTGCTCGACCCGGCCATGGCAGTTTCATGGTCGCTGGACTGGGCCGATGACTACAGCCGCGGCAGGGACCGGTCTGAACAGGTTCGTCTGATCCAGTCATTCGATCAGAGCGGCGCCATCCTCGGGGTCCCTGGCGACGGCCGCTTCGCGCTCTGGTCGGCGGCCAGCGGCCAACGGGTGGAACTGCAGTGGGTCGATGGCGAGGTGCAGGAGCTGTCACGGACCCTTTGGAAACCAGAGACGCCGGTTTCAGCGAAGCCGCCGGTCCGTCAGCTGCACCCGCTGGGCGCCATCGAACTGTCCTCCAACGAAACCGAGGCTGCGCTGGACTGGGGCGACTTGATCGATTTCGATATCGACGATCGCGGTCGCTTCGGGATGCTGGATCGTTCACACCGTGATGGCAGTCAACGGCTGATGCGAATCAACGCCGCGGGTCAGGTTGACCAGCGGTTTGCCTTGGACAGCGAACGTGGCGCTTGGCCTGATGCTCGGTTGATCTGGATAGCCGGCGACCGATGGCTGCTAACTCGCAGCCTCGATCAGAAACGGGCGATTGCCGAATGGATCGACTTTGGCAGCGGGAAGCGCACGCCCGTAAAGGAATTCGAGTCGCCGCCGATCATCGCGCTGGCCAGGGCCTCCGAGGGCGGCTTTGTGGCGTTGACCCAGCTGTTTGAGGGATACACGATCATCGGAGCCTTGCGCGCGTTTTCCGCTGAAGGCCGGCCACTGTGGACGGTCGGCGAGAACTACGGCGATCAAACGCAGTTGTTCGGTGCGGTAGACGTGTCGGTAAGGGAGAACGGCGACGTCGTCGTGCTGGAGAACGCTGGCAAGCAGCTCAAGCACTACGATCAGCATGGTCAGTACCTGGGAACGACATCGCTGGCCGAAGCCTGGGGTCGTGAGCCCAATTATCCCACCTCGCTGTCGACCATCGACGCGGGGGCAGTGATTGTTCATGACTTCGGCGGCAAGCCCAGCGTGGTGAGAATGGACGGCGATGCGCAGGTTAGCGCCGGGTTCACCCCCCAGCACCCGAACGGGCAACGCTTCAGACTGCAGGGACATCTGCGCCAGGGTATCGACGGCAAGCTGTGGGCCAACGACGGTAGCACCCTGCTGCGTCTGGACGGTGATGGCCGGGTCGAGCACATCGTTGGCCCCCGCGCGGAACCGAACCGACTGGGTGAGATCGCCACAATGCTGGTCAGCCGACAGGGACAGATCTACGCCGTCGACGATCGCACCGCGGCGGCACACGTGTTCGCAGCCAACGGCGCACCGCTGATGCTGTGTGCGCCCGAGCCGACCGACTACAGCGACGCTATCGGTCGGCCGGGTATGGGTTTGGCCGACAGCGGCACGCTCTTTGTCGGTCGACAGAACCACCCCGCAGACGTGCTGCAGTACGACGCGCAATGCCAGCGGGTCGGCATCCGCAAGCTCAAGGGGCTGATCACCCACTTCGACCATTGGCTGCCGCAACCGGGCAGCGACCGTCATTGGGTGATCGGTTCCGGCGAGATCTACCTCGTCGACGATGGCGGTCGGATCCAGCGGACCATTGAGCGCTCGGCGGCCAATCGCTGGCTGGACAGCCTCAGGATGTCGGCGAGCGGCGCCGATGGCAGCCTGCTGGTGGCGACCGAGTCATCCGCCATGTTCGTGGACGCGCGCTATCTGAAGCCGGCATTCGCGCGTTTTGCAGCCGATGGCGAGGCGCTGAGCGTCTGGCCCACGCCCGATGGCTTGGACACTTATGCAAACCTGGCCTACGACGGTGTGCGCAGCGCCTATCTGGTGGCGACCGGTGATCGCAATGAACCCGAGCGCGAAGTATGGGTGGGCGATGAGAATGGGCGGCCGCGGTTTCGTTTCCAGCCCGCAAACCCGCCCGAACAGCTATTCCTGGTCGAGATCGGCGGCAGCAGCGAGCTCTGGCTCTACAGCGGCGGGCGACGCCTGGATCGCTACAACCTCGATCTCTAGGGCCAACCTACCCGCTGCGCTTCTGCTGCGCCTCCCAATAATCCCCGCGCAGCGAACGCGGCAGATAGCGGCCGACCCCGCGTTCGGCGCGCAGATCGCCGTTGTCCCAGACCACCTTGCCCTGGCTGATGGTGTGGGTGTTGATCCCGGTGACAGTGCGCCCCTCGAACACGTTGTAGTCAATGTTCTGATGGTGGGTAGCGGCGGAAATGGTGCGGCTGGAGGTCGGATCCCAGAGCACCAGGTCGGCATCGGCGCCAACCCGGATCGCGCCCTTGCGCGGGTACAGGCCGAAGATCTGCGCGGCGTTGGTGGAGGTGACCCTGACGAACTCGCTTGGCGTCAATCGCCCTGAACCCACGCCGTAGTGCCACAGCAGTGACATCCGATCCTCGATTCCGGCGCAGCCGTTGGGAATCAGGGTGAAATCCTCCTTGCCTGCGGCCTTTTGATTGGCGCAGAAGCAGCAGTGATCGGTGGCAGTGGTGTGCAGATGACCGGCCTGCAGGCCGTGCCACAGCGCCTCCTGATGGGCCTTGGGCCGGAACGGCGGACTCATCACGTGGGCGGCGGCGCGGGTGAAGTCCGGATCGCTGTAGACCGAATCGTCGATCAGCAGATGACCCGCGAGCACCTCGCCGAATACCCGCTGACCCTCGCCGCGGGCGCGCTCGATTGCCTGCAGCGCCTGACGCGCAGACACATGCACCACATACAGCGGGGAACCCAGCACCTCGGCAATGCGGATCGCCCGGTTGGCGGCCTCGCCTTCCACCGCCGGCGGGCGCGAGCGCGGATGACCCTCGGGTCCGGTGACGCCCTGCGCAATCAGCTGCTTCTGCAGCCGATAGACCAGTTCGCCGTTTTCGGCATGCACGGTGGGCAGCGCGCCCAGCTCCAGACAGCGCGAGAAGCTGTTCACCAGCACCTCGTCGTCGCACATGATCGCGTTCTTGTAGGCCATGAAGTGCTTGAAGCTGGCCACCCCGTGCTCGGTCGCCAGCTCGCCCATGTCGCGGTAGACGCTCTCATCCCACCAGGTCACCGCCACATGAAAGGCATAGTCGGCGGCGGCCTTTTCGGCCCACTCGCGCCAGGTGCGGTAGGCCTCCATCAGCGGCTGCTGCGGATTGGGGATCACAAAATCGATGATCGAGGTGGTGCCGCCGGCCAGGCCTGCCGCGGTGCCGGTGTAGAAATCGTCCGACGCCACCGTGCCCATGAAGGGCAGCTGCATGTGGGTGTGCGGGTCGATCCCGCCGGGCATCACCAGGCGGTCTCCGGCGTCAACGACGGTTGCGCCAGCCGGCGCTTCAAGGCCATCGCCGATCGCAGCAATCAGACCATCGACGCAGAGCAGGTCAGCGCGATACTGGGTTTCGCTGTCGACCAGCATCCCACCGCGTATCAGCAGAGTCGTCATCGCTGCTCACCTCCCACCATTCTGAGCCAGCGCAACCATAGCGCGAGCGACCGCTGGTTGCCCAGCGGTCGCGGCTGATAGCTCAATCAACGCCTCAGCGGAGCGTGCGTGCTCTGCCCTGTGATCTTAGTAATCAAAGACGATGGTGACGTCGTCCTCGCAGAAATCGATCCAGTCCGAGGCCAGTACGTGGCCATGCTGGAAGGTCGCGCGGAACTGCCATTCGCAGTCGGCGTCGTTGGTGCTCTGGTCCCAGACCAGGGTCTGGGTCGTTCCGGAGGGAATCCCGCGACCGATGTCGAAATAACCCCAGTTGACGCCGTCTTCGGAGACTTCGATACCGACGATCCGCTGATCGGAATCGTTGACCACGTCGAAGGTGTATTCCTCGGCCAGCGCCGGGGTAGCCAACAGGGAAACCAGGCAAAGCAGGTAATGACGAGGCATCGATGCTCTCCGCTCCAGAGGAAGCTGAATCATAGTTTTTTCTGCGCCAGCCTGAGTGTGATTTTTTCGCTCTGGCCGAAGCTATTGAGCATGGCGAAAGCGACGGCGCGCGATCAACGCCGCGCCCAGGTCATAGGCCAGGTGAGCGAGAATCGGCAGCAGCAGCGCGCCGCTGAACCACAGCAGCCCCTGCATCGCCAGGGCAAAGCCGGCAGCCAGCAGTGCACCGCGCCAGCCCTGCGCCAGATGCCCGCAGGCAAAGGCGACGGCGCTGATCGCCAGCGCTGCCCAGAGGGGCAGCATCGCCTGCAGCACCAGCACCAGTACCCCGCGATAGACCAGCTCCTCGCTGATCGCGGCGCTGAGGCTGACCAGCAATGTCCAGCGGTCCAGCGGCTGAGCGCGAAATGCCTCTCGCAGCGGGCTGGGCCTGGATCGACGTGCTTCCAGCTGCGACAGTGCTAGAAATCCGATCACCACCAGCACGGCCAGCAGCCATGCCGCCGGCGTCGGCGTCGTCACCCAAACCAGCGGCAGATCGGCCGTCGCGGCGGTTGCCAGCGCGGCGCCGGCCAACACCCAGTGAACGATCAGCGCCTGCCGATGCAGGGCCGCAACATCCGGCAGCCGCTGAGGATCAGTCGGCGTTGCCCGCGCGGAGGCCAGCGCAGCCAACGGCAGCAACACCAGTACCAGCAATAGAAAGGCAATCGTCATGCCGGGCCGGCTTGGGTCGGAGCGACCATTGTGGTTTGAATCAGGGCCAGCGCGAATGTGCCAGGCTTCCTGCAATCGGACCTCTCAGCGCTACTCGCTGAACGATCGCGCCGGAATCGCCTTGCGGTGACAGGAGGCTCGCACCTAGTCTGCTGGCTTCGAACTCCTGGTGAGGTCTTATGCGCGTTTTTCTCTGGATGGCACTGTCGCTGGGAGTCCTGATCGCTCACGCGGTTCAGGCCAGGGAGATGGTGATCACGGTTGACGATCTGCCCTGGGTGGAATTCGCCCACGGCACCCGCTCGGAGATCCAGCCGCGCCATCGGCGACTGCTGTCGGCGCTGAAGGGCATACCGGCGATCGGCTTCGTCAATGAGGCCAAGCTGGTGGACGGCGCACAGCTCTCGCTGTGGCGCCAGCAGATGCTGATCGACTGGCTGGATCGCGGCTTCGAGCTGGGCAATCACACCGACAACCACAATGATCTGCACCAGGTGCCAGCGGAACAGTTCGAGCAATCGATCCTGCGCGGCGAACGCTATCTGCGCCCGCTGCTGGGCCAACGCCAGCAGGCATTGCGCTGGTTTCGGCACCCCTATCTGCACACCGGGATGGATGCCGCCACCCGCGAGCGGATCACGCAGTTCCTCGCCGCACACGACTATCAGGTGGCGCCGGTCACCGTGGACAACGGCGAGTGGATCTATGCCCGCGCCTACCTGCTGGCGCTGCAGCAACGCGATCGTGCGCTGCAGGCCAGGCTGCGCGCGGACTATGTCGACTACATGCTGGCCAAGGTGGTCTTTTTTGAAGACGCGGCCCAGCGCCAGTTCGAGCGGGAGATTCCGCAGATCCTGCTGATTCACGCCAACGCACTCAATGCTGATGCCTTACCCGATCTGCTCACCGTGCTGCGCATCCGCGGCTACCAATTCATCGCCCTGGCACAGGCGCTGGCCGATCCCGCCTATCGCCATGACGACCAGTTCTTTGGCCGCGGCGGCATCTCCTGGCTGCATCGCTGGGCGCTGACCGATCAGTTCCCGAAGAGCCACTACGAGGGCGAGCCCAGCGTACCCGACTGGGTGCTGCAGCTGGCCGGCGTGGACGGCGAGTAGCGCGGCGGCGACAATCCTGCCGCGCGCACCTGTAGGAGCCAGATCATCGCCGATTCATCAGCAGCCAAGATCACCTGCCTGACCGCCAGTGATTCCGACCACCGCTTGTGGGTCAAGCGCTACACCAGCGGCGCCCGACGGTGGCGGATGTGGCTGCTCAATCTGGTGGTGGGCTGGCTGGATCTGCCGGTGCTCAAGGCTCCCCCTGGGCGTAGCGGCGATGCGGTTTTCCAGATCGAGCAACGGCGCCTGCGGCAGTTGACCGGGCAGGGCGTGCGGGTGCCGCAGATCGTGGCCAGCGGTCGTCAGGAGTTGCTGCTCAGCGATCTGGGCACCACGCTGGCGCTGCGCTTGCGCAAGGCCGATCCCGACAGCGCGCAACGGCTGTTCGCACGCACCGTCGCCGCTCTGGCCGATGCCCACCAGCGCGGCGCCTATCTGGGTCAACCGCAGGCGCGCAACGTGGTGGTCGACGAGGAAGACCGGATCGGCTTTATCGACTTCGAGGAAGACCCCGGCGAGGTGATGTCGCTGGCCCAGGCCCAGTGCCGCGACTGGCTGCTGTTCGCTTCAGGCACGGTGCGCCATCTGCCCTTCAGCGATGCGCGGGTCAGCGAGGCGCTGGCCATGGGACTGGCCCGGGCCGATCCCGCAGTTCGCAGCGCGCTTGCCCACAACCTGCGCAGACTTGGATGGGTGCGCGCGATCAGCTCACGGCTGGGTCGCCGCGCGCGCGGAATGGCCAGTGCGATTGACGCGCTGGGCGCAGCCCTGAATCACGCCGACCAACCGCTGACACCAGAGTAGGCTCAGGCCCGTATCATCCGAGTGCTTCGAGTTGACCCTCGCGTGGTGAACCGTAGATTCCTTGAATGACTTCGAGTCTTTTCCGCAGATAGCGGCGTTGCTCGTCGTCGCCATGGCGATGCCATGCCTGCTCCTCGCGCCTGGCCAGACGGAAGATTCCATCTAGACCAGGTTCAATCAAATTGCGGTTCACCGAACTAGCGGGCTGAAGGCTGAGCTTGAGACGGTAAAAGCAGGACTGGGGCTTGTTAAGCTACGGTCTTGCAACTGGCGGGCAGTGGAGCTTCGATGAGCAAGATCGTGATCGTGGGCGGCACCGGCTTCGTGGGGCGCACGCTGGTGCACATGCTGGTCAGTGCAGGGCATCGGGTGGATGTGCTGAGCCGCAACCGCGAGCGCCAGCGGGAGCTGCTGATCTACCCCGCAGTTCGAGTGATCAGCACCGATGTATACGATCCCAAGGCGCTGGCACGCGCCTTTCGCGGAGCCGACGCGGTGGTCAATCTGGTCGGCATCCTCAACGAGTTCGGAAACTCCGGACGCGGTTTCGAGAAGGCCCACGTCAGCCTGACCCGGACCATTGTCGATGCCTGCGGCGAAGCGGGGGTGAGCCGGCTGATCCAGATGAGCGCACTCAACGCCGGCGCCGGTCAGTCGCACTATCTGCGCACCCGTGGCCAGGCCGAAGACGTCGTCAAGCAGTCATCTCTGGATTGGACCCTGATCCGGCCCTCGGTGATTTTCGGTCCGGGAGACGGGTTGTTCATGCGCTTCGCAGCGCTGTTGAGAATCGCCCCGGTGCTGCCGCTGGCCCGGGCGAGCACGCGCTTTGCGCCGGTCTGGGTGGGCGATGTGGCCTGCGCAATCGTGAGTGCGCTCAATCGCTCCGAATCTGTCGGGCGCACCTATGAGCTGGGCGGCCCGGAAACGCTCACTCTCAAGGAAATTTGCCAATACACCGCCACCACTTTGGGATTGAAGCGCTGGATCGTGCCGATTCCCGACGTCATCGCCCGCCTGCAGGGCCTCGCATTTGACTATCTGCCAGTACCCCTGAAGGCCTTCTCCAGCGACAACTACCGCTCCTTGCTGCTCGACAGCGTGCCGCAAACGGATGGGCTGGCGGATCTGGGGATCCGCGCCACGCCGATCGAACAGGTGGTGCCAGCGTATCTGGGTGACGGCAAGCAGCGGATTCTGGATGACTACCGGGCAGAAATTCGGCGCTGAGCGGATTCGCCGACGGCGCTGGATCAGCCATAGCGACCGGTAATGTAGTCCTCGGTCTCCTGGCGCTGAGGGGTGGTGAACAAGCGCATGGATTCGGCGTGTTCCAACAGCTGCCCGCCGTATAGGAAGGCGGTGTAATCGGCGACGCGCGCCGCCTGCTGCACGTTGTGGGTCACCAGAATCAGGCTGTACCGGGTCTTCAGTTCGGCGATCAGGGACTCGATCCGCAAGGTCGAAATCGGATCCAGCGCCGATGCCGGCTCATCCAGCAGCAGCACCTCCGGCTCTACCGCCAGCGCGCGGGCAATCACCAGACGTTGCTGCTGGCCCAATGACAGGGCCTGTGCGTCGTCATCCAGCCGGTCGCGAACTTCATCCCACAACCCGACCGTGTTGATCACTTCCTCGACCCGCTCGTTGAGCTCGCCGCGGGTCAGCCGCCGATGCAGACGCAAACCATAGGCCACGTTGTCGAACACTGTTCCCGGGAAGGGGTTGGGCCGCTGGAACACCATACCCACCCGCCGTCGCAGCTCCGGATAGGGCAGCGCGCTGCGCTCCACATCGACCCCGTTGAGCAGCACCTGACCATGCTGGCGCGCATCCGGCCACAGTTCGGTCAGCCGATTCAGGCAGCGCAGAAAGCTGGTCTTGCCGCAGCCGGAAGGCCCGATGATCGCGGTCACCGAGCGCGGCGGGAAGGCCAGGGAAACGTCGGCAAGCACCACCCGCTTGCCCACGTTGAGACCCAGACCGATGGTTTGCAGGGCAGGCTGGGTCATGACTGGATGCCGGCAGAGACGAAGCTGAGGGACGGCATCTGTGTGGCCGCTGGGCAGAAAGTGTCGGACAGCATGTTCATCCCAGATCGCGATAGCGGGCGCGCAGGCGCAGGCGGGCAATGATCGCGGTGCCGTTCAGGCCGAGCACCAGCAGCAGCAGGACCAGCGCGCAGGCGAAGGCCTGCTGCAGCGCATAGTGACCGCCCGCGCTGCTGGTGGCCAGATCGAGCACCCGATAGCCCAGATGCATGAACGGACGTTCCAGATGCACGAAGGGCGGCTCGCTGCTGACCGGCAGCTGCGCCGCATAGCGCACCGCACCCACCAGCAGCAGCGGCGCAACTTCGGCGCTGGCGCGCGCGACGGCGAGGATCAGAGCCGTCAGCAATGCCGGTCTGGCCGCGGGCAGCAGCACCCTCAGCACCGTTTCAGTATGAGTTGCGCCCAGCGCCAGCGAGGCTTCACGGAGACGATGCGGCACTCGCCTGAAACCCTGTTCGCAGGCAACCACCACCACTGGCAGGGTCAGCAACGCCAGCACCACCGAGGCCCACAGCAAACCGCCAGTGGCGAAGGTGGGGCTGGGCAAGCGTTCGCTGAACAGCCATTGATCGATCTGGCTGCCGAAAACATGAACCAGCAGCCCGAGCCCGAAAAGTCCGAAGACCACCGGCGGTACCGCCGCCAGATTGGCCACGGTCAGACGAATCGCACGAGTCAGTCCGGTGTCCCCGGCGTATTCGGCCAGATACAACGCGACCCCGATCCCGAAAGGCACCACCAGCAGGGTCATCAGCAGTACCAGTACCATGGTGCTGACCAGGGCACTGCCAATTCCGCCCTGACCGTCTGGCCGCACCGGCGCAATCAAGAAGTCCTTGGCCGCCTGCCACCAGCGCGCGAGCGCCGCCGTCCCGCCGCTGTTGGGGTAGCTGATCGACCACTCGGAGGTGCTGCCGACGCAATGGGTCTGCAGCCGCATGCGCCCATCGCTGGCGTTGAGAATGCAAGCCTGTGACGGCCGTTCGCTGGCGATGATGCGCTGGCGGTTGATACTGCGCCATTCCGGCTTGGCTGCTCGGATCTCCAGCAGCAGTTCCAGGTTGGTATCGGTCTCGCGCAACAGCAATCCGCTCACCGCCTCGCCATCATCAAGGCTCAGGACCACCAGCGGCGGTGGTATCAGCGCAGCAATGCCCTGATAGACGATCGCCACGAAAATCAGTGCGAATGCGCCGAGCAGCAGAATCAGGGCGCTTCCGGCCAGGCGCTCCAGTCCACGCAGAATCATCGCGGCCGCTCCATGCGCAGCCGTGGTGGACGCCTGGTCTGGCGTTTGCGCCAACGGTTGGCCAGCAGGTTAAGCCCGATGGTGGTGGCCATGATCAACAGCGTGGCCAGCAGCAGAACCTGATAGTGAACCGAACCCGGCACCGATGTCGGCGCCTCCAGGACCAGGGTGGCGGTGACGCTGCGCAGTCCGGACAGCGGGTTGAGGTCGGCGATCGGGGCATTGTTGCTGGCCAGCAGCACGATCAGGGTTTCACCCAGGGCGCGGCCGAAGCCCAGCAGCACGGCGGCAATGATCCCAGGCAAGGCGGCGGGCAGCAGCAGACCAAACAGGATGTCGCGCCGGTTGCCGCCCAACGCCAGCGCGGCCTCCTGCAGGCCGGCGGGTACTCGGCGCAGCGCCTCTTCGCTCAGGCTGTAGATCATCGGCGCAATCGCCAGTCCAACCAGCAGGCCGACCACCAAGCCGTTGTAGGGTTCGTAGTGCCAGCCCAGGGTCTGCTCGATCCAGACGGTCAGCCTGCCGCCGGGCAGCCGCTGTTCGAGCCCGCTGCCGATCAAGCCACCGATCAACAGGCCGCCCGCGCAATGGAGCAGCGACTGGCTCCCTCGGCGTCGATCGCCTTGCTCGATGTGGGCGTCGCTGCCGGGCAATGCGAAAACGCTCAGCCAGCCCAGCGCCGCGCCCAGCGCCAGCCCCAGATTCTGATCCAGCCAGGGGGCCACCCACAGACCGGCGACCAGACCGAGGATTACGGTGGGCACCGCTTCCATCATCTCGAAACTGCTCTTGAGGCCGGCCTGCCAGACGCCGGAGCGGTATTGCACGCTGTGCATCGCCGCGCCGATGGCCAGCGGCGCACCGAACAGCAGGCCCAGCAAAGCGGCTTTCAGGGAACCGAGCAACAGCGGAATGAGGTTGAGGCGGGGAGTGCCATCGCCATCATCGGAGTGCGGCTGCCAGAGCGATTCCGCACCCTCCCGCCCGGACACCTGCAGTGGCCGCCAGAGCGCGATCAGCGACGGGGCATCCAGCCTGACAAAACGATAGTGCTGCAGTTCACCTTCGCGCTCCAGCAGCAGCGCCGATCCATCGAGTCGGAGTCGATCGTGGGCCAGATCGATCTGCGGTTCCGGCAATGAATAGGAGCGCTGCTGACTGGGATCGAGCAGCACCAGGCCACCTTGTTCGTCAATCGCCAGCACCAGGCCAGCAGTACCCATTGGCTGCAGGGCGACTACCGGCCTTTCCGACAACGCCCATTGACTGCTGCCATCCAGGGTCAGCTGTCCCTGGGCATCCCGGTAGGGCTTGATCCAGCGCAAGCTGCCGTCGGTGCCGGCGATCAGCAGCGAACGCTGATCGCGCAGCAGCGCCACCGCGCGCCACGGATCGAGCGGCAATTGGGCACGATCCCGTGGATCGGGCTGACAGTCGCCGCAATCGATGCGCTGCAGCGTAAATTCAAGCTGCGCCCCGCGCTGCGCGAAGCAGCCCTGCAGTGCGCCACTGGCGGCGCAAAGCGGGAATGGCTGGCTGGCGTCCAGCGCTGAGCGCAAGGTGCTGGGTGAATCTTCCGGCTCACGAACTGGCGGGTCGACTCTGGTCAGGGCTGGCCCGCGCAAGTCCAGTAGGGGCAATGCGCCCACGAACAGGAAACCGACCACCACCAGCAAGGCCGCAGCGCTGCTAACGGCGGCGCCGGCCAGCGCCCAGCCAAAGTAACGATCCCGTGCGAGTCGGCGGCGCAGCGCCGGATCAGATTCAGTCGCCGCAACAGGCTTCATCAGGGATCTGCTCGACGCTGTGCCGTGTTTCCCGAGCTATGGCTGACCAGTGCGCCCATGCTCGCAACGCGCTGCTGGTGGCTCAAGCCAGCTCGGCTGCCGATTCAACGTAGGCGTCGATCAGGTTCTGGCCACTCATCTGGTCCAGCCGATCGGCGTATCGCTCGCGCATGCGTTCACCCTGAGCATGCACCCGCTCCCGGTTGGCGTCCTTGCCGGGACCAAAGACCTTGCTGCCCATGTCCGAAACGAAACGGTGCAGATTGTTGAAGTAGTGCTCCTGTCCCTGGGTCAGGAACTCGTAGACCGGCTGCGCTGATTCACCGCTGGCGACATCGCGGCCGCTGCGCATCTCACGTTCCAGCGCCAGTCTGACCGCGCTGCCCACCAGTGAGAGGAAGGGCTCGCCGACGTTGGCGGTGTCCAGGTCGGCCGAAAGCAGCATCAGCTCGAAGCGTTCCTGATACTTGGGCTGATCGGCGGCCTCACCAATCTCATCACGAATCTTGATCACCAGCTTGGGCGCCAGGCAGCCGCCGGAGGAGGCGTCCTCGGCGGTATTGAAGGGACCGCTGGTCACCGGACG
>JAGRJL010000117.1 GCA_020442775.1 Lysobacterales bacterium
GCCTGAGTTCACCCCCCTGGTGCTTTCGGCAATCACTTAAACGTCAGCTGGCGGATTTGCGCACGAATCCTGCGCACCGATGGTTTGCCACCTTTGGCGGAGGGCGTTTTGTCCGCTTTGGCGCTTCTGCGGCGTTATCAGGTTCTCGAAGCGAGCTTGGTCGCCATGAAGATCCTGCCCTGCCGTGCCCCTGAAAACACCAACCACAATCGGGGTTTCACCCTGCTGGAATCGCTGATCATTCTGGCGGTGATCGGCATCCTGATATCGCTGGCGATACCCAGCGTCCAGGGCCTGATGCGCAACGCGAGCTTGACTGCGCGAGCCAATGCCACGCTGGCCCTCTTGATGCAGGCGCGCCAACGCGCTGTCTATGAAAGACGACCGGTGATAATCGAGGCCAGCGAGGGCAGCTTCGCCGGAGCGATGCGGGTTTTCGTCGATCTGGACGAGGATGGGCAATTCAGCGAACCGGATACCTTGCTCACCGAACTTGAGGCGGCGCCCGGTAGCCTGCATGCCCAAGCGCAGCCCGCGCTCAACAGCACCAGCATTCGCTTTGACCCCACCGGGATGTTGGCCGAGGCACCGATCCAGATGCTGCTGCTGTGTGGCGATGGCTGGGCGTCCGAGAATGACGATCGATATGCCCGCACGGTGATCGTGCATGGCGCAGGTCGTGCCGAAATCGTCCGCGGCAGCGCGCTTTTCGGCGGCTGCGCGGGAGCGCTGCCGTGAACCGACAGGCAGCCTTCACCTTGATCGAAGTCATGGTTGCTCTGCTGGTGTTCACTGTTGGCATGCTTGGGGTCGCGGGGATGCTCGGGGTCACCGTCAAGAACCATCAGAACACCCATCAACGTGCCCATGCCAGCCGCATCGCCGAAGCGATCGCCGAACGCATGCGCGCCAATCCGGTCGGCGTCGCCGGCGGTGCCTACAACGGGGTCCTGCAGGCGGGACAACCGCCAATCCCGACCTGCCCCTGCGACGCGCAAGCCACCGCGCAGCGCGATCTGCGGCAGATCGCTGATCTGGCCGAGCAGTGGCTGCCGCAGGTTCAAACCAGCATCGAGTGCGACGCCGCCGCGGTCGCGGCGGTACCGGGAGTCGGTGCCGCACCCTTCCAGGGTCAGTGTGAGATCCGCATGCAGTGGGCGGAGCAACGGGATATTGATGCGGTGGCCGGCAACTCGGCGCAAACCTTCGCCTGGGCGCTGCAGCCATGAAAGAACGCGGCTTCAGCCTGGTAGAACTGATGATCGCCATGACGCTCTCGCTGCTGCTAATCATCAGCATCAGCAGCCTGTTCCTCAATTTCGGTCAGGCCCATCGTCGGTTGGGCGCGCTGTCCACAGTGCTCGACAACGGCCGCCATGCGCTGGGGCAGATCGCCGAAGAAGCTCGCCTGGCCGGCGCCGACTACTGCAACGGTTACGAGAACCTGGTCCCCTCAGGGGGACAGACTGCGCGCCGACCGCTGCGCTTTAACCTCGCTTCGGCCGCCGCCCTACCCTCATGGGTCAATCCTCCTGCTGGCGCCAGCGCGCCTTTTGAGGCTGACCCGGGGCGCCTGATCCGAGTCCATGATTGCGACGCCAACGGACAGTGCAATCCGCCGCTGCCAGGTCCCGGAGAGGACGTCAACGAAGTGTGGCCGCCCGGCATCGGCAATCAGATGCGGCTGCCCGGGACCGATGTCCTGACCGTGCGCTATCTGCGCGGGCCTGGCGTCCCGGTCAAGCAGATGGCCTCGGCTCAGGCGCCGATACTGCTCAACGACGCACTCCAGGGCGCCGCTCTGGAGATGGCCGCTCCCGGTCCAATGCTGATCGCCGACTGCGCCCGCAGCGAGGTTTTCGTCGGCCAGGTGGTGGGGGCCTCGGTCGAGCACGGGGCCGATCTGGGCAACGCTGACGACAGCTTGGGACGCAGCTATCAGGCCCGCCATGACGCCCGCTTGTTCAACTTTGCGCGTGACTTCGTGACGGTCACCTGGTTTGTCGGGCTGCAGCCGGATCTGGCCAATCCCGCACTGCTCAGACCCACATTGATGCGGATGCAGAACGGTGAGCCGGCGCAGGAAGTGGCGATCGACGTTGACCGTTTCGATTTGCGCGTGGACCTGCAGATCGGAGACGGCAAACGCGTCGATCTGAGTCCTGGCGCTATCAATGGCAATCCCGCCGCGCTGCCCTGTCCCCCTGACGCCCGGGCCGTGCCTGACCCCACCGGGTGCCTTTGGCGCGGACTGGCCACCATCGATATCGCCGCGCTGTTCGCCTCGCCCCCTGGCACCGAGTTGACCGGTGAGAGCTTCCGCTACAGCGAGGACGGTGATGCGCTGCAGAGCTACGCCGCCAACCAGCTATTGCCTACCGGGCTCGCCGCCGGCAATCGGCTACGTCGTGAATTCAGCGCCCAAGTGGCGTTCCGTAACAGCCTCCGATAGCGCGAAGGAACGATCATGACCCTTTCCCCCGAAACGCCTCTGCACCACCAGTCCGGCGCCGCATTGGTGATTGCGATGCTGCTGCTGATCGTCCTATCGCTGCTCGGCGCACAGGCGATGTCCTCGGCGGGCCTGCAGGAGCAGTTGGCTGCCGGACAGCGCAATGTTCTGCTGGCCGAAACCGGTGCCGAAAGCGCGTTGCGCGGCGCCGAAGTGCTGCTATGGGACAGCTTTGCTCAATCCGACGGCCGAATCCTGCCCAAGGGCATCCGGCAACCGGCCTCGATCGATCCGGAGGTCGAGCATTTCCGCACCAGCCGCGAATGGATCGAGCTGGATACCAAATTTCCCACCTTCGACTACACTGCACTGCCTACCGAATCCGGCGGCAGTCGGCTCACCGCCCAACCGGTGTATCTGATCGAAGATCTCGGCCGAGTCGCTTCCAGCGCGATGGAATCACACAATCGTGATGCCGCTGCCTATGGCTCCGGCAGCACCGGCGACCTGCACTTCTTCCGCATTTCTGCGCGCAGTCTCAGTGGCGACGGTCACTTCCTGCGCGGACGCGAAAGCACCTTTGTGATCAGCCGCTGAGCCGCCTGCCATGAGAACCCTCCTCTTGATCTTGCTCCTAGCCGGCGCATCTGCGGCCCCTCTAGCCGCGGCCGACCCACTGGACCTGAGCGTGACCCCGCTGTTCCTCAATACCGCAGTCGATCCCAATGTGATGGTGACGGTGGATGACTCCAGCAGCATGAACTGGGGCTTCATGCCGGACGCCACCTTGATCAACTGCTTCCAGCGCCGGCCACAGATGTATGCCAGCAATCGCAATCTGATCTACTTCAACCCCAACTACGAGTATCTGCCGCCCCTCTATGGCGACGGCACCCCCTATCCACAGGCCAATTTTTTTGCCGCGCGAGACGATGGATTTGATCCCGGCAGCCCCGTGGTCAATCTGCAAACGCAGTATCGCTTCACCCTGCGCAAGAGCACCAACCCTTATGTGGCCAGCACCTTTGTAGACCACCAGAGCGGCGCTACTTCGCTATCGAACTGCGACAATACCTGGCAGTTCCCGACCAATAGCCCGAGCGCCTTTTACTGCCGCCTGATCCCGGGAGAACCGGCCAACCAGGATGCCAGCTATCAATGCCAGGGCGTGCCCAGCGATGAGCGTCAAAATTTCGCCAACTGGTACAGCTACTACCGCCTGCGTGGCTACAGCCTGCGCACCGCCGTCACCCATGCCTTCGCCCGCCTCGATGGCAACATTCGTATCGGCTGGCAGGCGCTGAACAACTTTCCGATTGTCGCCACGACCAAGGTTCGTCGATTCGAGGCCAACGTAAGGCAGCAGTTTCACGCCTTTGTCGCCTCAGCCCAGTTCAATGGCTCCACTCCGGCAGTCACCGCCGCAATCCGCGCGGGCAAATTCTTCAGCCGCTCGGGTCTGAATGCTTTCAGCCCCTACTACGACAGCAATCTGGGGATGGAGCTGACCTGTCGGCAGAACTACCACCTGATGCTCAGTGATGGCTACTACAACGACCCGACCTGGCCCAGCGGTGCCGATGCTGCTGGCGCGATCCTGGGTCCTTTGACCCTGCCGGACGGCAAAACCTACGACCCCGGTGACCCAGCCGCGAGCATTGTCGGCAATGAGCAGCCGCGCCAATTCAAGTGCGGCGCGCTGCTCAACACCCTGTGCTCTCCGAGCTACAGCGACATCGCGTTCCACTATTGGGCCCATGACTTGCGCCCCGATCTTGACGACGATGTGGCCAAACTGCTCACTGACCGCAAGATTGGCGTCGTGGGGCCTGGGGGAGCATTGCCTGCCAATCCCTTTGACAATGCCGAGGTCTATTTCAATCCAGCCAACGATCCGGCCAACTGGCAGCACCTGGTGCAGTTCTACATTGCCTTTGGGATTGCCGGGACGCTGCCGCAAACCAATGAGGTGCTGACCGCCCTGCGCAAGGGCACCACACCCTGGCCGAGCCCGGTCCAGGACACCCAGTCGGCGCTGGACGACGCCTGGCACGGCACTCTGGTCAGCCGCGGTCAGCTGTTTGCTACCGACAACGTCAAACAGCTGTCTGATGCATTGGTCGATGCCCTGTCCACCGTGGTGCGACGTCGCGGTACCGCCTCCCCGATCTCGGTGTCCACCGGAATTCTCAACAGCGACAGTCTCAGCTACCAGACCGTTTTCGACAGTAGCGATTGGTCCGGCAGCCTGTTGGCCAGGAGCATCGACGGACAATTCAGTTCGGGCCCGGTGACCTGGGATGCCGGCTGCCTGCTCACCGGCGGCGAGTGCGAAATAACCGGGCAAGGCAACCTGCCGACACCTGACTGGGATCAGGACCGACAGATCATCACCAGCAGCAACATTGTCGGTACCGGAACCGCTTTCCGCTGGAACTCTCTCAGCGCAGCGCAGAAGGCATTGCTCAATACAGACCCGGGCAGCGGTCTGGACGACCAGCTCGGCGCCAAGCGGGTCGCCTGGATTCGCGGCGATCGCAGCAACGAACAATCGCAGGATGGCCCGCTCCGCGATCGCCGGTCGCTGCTTGGCGCGGTGGTTCACTCAGGGGCGATCTACGTGGGCGCCCCGGCTGCGGGCTACGACCACGACTGGCCGGCCTTCTCACCAGAACAGCAGGCCGAGGAGCAAGGTCAGGGCTATGCCAAGTTTGCGGAAACCCACCAGGAGCGAAAAGCCACGCTGTACGTCGGTGCCAATGACGGCATGCTGCACGCCTTCGATGCCAGAACCGGCGAGGAGCGCTTTGCCTACATTCCCTGGGCGGCCTATCCCAACCTTGCCGAGTTAACCGAGCCGGGCGCCGCCTTTGTTCCTTTCGTCGACGCCGCACCGGTGATACGCGACGCCTTCGTCGGTGGCCAGTGGCGTAGCCTGCTCGTCGGTGCATTGCGCCGCGGCGGCCAGGGAATCTTCGCGCTGGACGTCACCAGCCCCGAAATCACCGAAGCCAACGCGGCGGGGCTGGTGCTGTGGGAGTTCAATCAAGAGCAGGACGCTGACCTTGGCTACACCTACGGTCAACCTTTCATCACCCGTCTGGCCCACGGCAAGTGGGTCGTTCTGCTGCCGGCCGCCTACAACAGCGACGATTCAGAAATTCCCCCGGTGGGCTCGGGAAACGGGGTGCTGTTTGTGCTCGACGCCTCCAGCGGTGCACTGATCCGAAAGTTCGATCTGGGCTCGCAAGGCGCTGGCCTGACCAGTCCGATTGCAGCCGACCTGGATGGCAACGATATTACCGACTATGCCTACGCAGGTGATCTTGCCGGGCACCTGTGGCGTTTCGATTTCCAGTCGGAGCAGACGGTGCAGTGGAGTGTGGCGTTGTTCTTTGATCCGGATACACCAGGTGCGCGCCCGATTACCGCGCAGCCTCGGCTATTGCGCGACGCCACCACCGGCAGGCCGCGAGTGTTGGTCGGAACCGGCAAATATCTGGAACCAGAAGATCGCACCGCGGAGATCCCGATTCAGGCCTTCTATGGCCTGCTGGACCAGGGCCCGCTGCCGATCACCGAAGATCAGTTGCGGCGGCGCTCTGTGCTGGATCAGGGCAACCTGCGCAAGCTCGGCGATCTGCAGGGCGACGGCACCCGTGGCTGGATGATCGAGTTCGACAGCGGCAGCGCCAAGGGTGAACGGGTGATAGCCACCGCCGCGGTGCGCTCGGTCGGCGACACCGTGATTTTTCCGACCCTGATCCCTCGATCAAACGATCCCTGCAAGTCCGGCACCGAAAGTGTGTTGATGTTCGTACACGCCGCCAACGGCGGCCCACCCAGCGCCAGCTTCGCCAGCTTTGACAGCAATGGCGATGGCGTGGTCAACGGCAGCGACAATCCGCAGATTGTCGGCCGCCGGATCGACGACCTGATTGCCGGTATCGCCAGCGTGATGCCTGCCGGCGGCGGTATTGGGGCGATCTTGGTCCCCGGCAACGACGGTCCCCAGGCGATCATTATTCCCGAACACGATTGGCGCCGGCGCGCCTGGCGGGAGCTGCCATGAAGCGGCTCGGGAAATCGGGATTCAGTCTGCTGGAGTTGATGATCACGATCGCCATTGTCGGCATCCTGCTGGCGATTGCCTTGCCGGCCTACAACGACCAGATTCGGCGTGCTCGACGGGCCGAGGGCCGCAACAAGCTGCAGGAGATCAGCCTGGCGCAGCAGCGCTTCTATACCAACTGCAATCGCTACGCGATGCTGTTGGGCGGACAGCAGGTCGATTGCAGCGGTCTGGGCATCGATCAGCCGGTCCTCTCCGAACACGGGCACTACCAGCTCGCGCTACAGCTGATCCCGGACGGCTGGATTCTTCAGGCGGTTCCAACCGGTGATCAGATGCTCGATGTGCCCTGCGGAACGCTGAGCCTGAGCCATACCGGTGCCAAGAGCGCTAGCGGCAGCGACCCCGCGCACTGCTGGTAGTGATCGAGGATACTTCGGCAACATTGCTAGGCGGTGCCGTCGGCGAGAAACGATGAATACTTCGCGCAAACGATCACCCCGGCCACCTGCCTTGGGCAGCTGCTCGCCTTGACCCTGGGTTTGTCTGCATTGGCTGGGGGTGCCCAAGAACCGTCGCAGTGGCAGACCCATTGCCAGCTGAGCGGCGACCAATTCGAAGTCGGGCTCGCCTCTGCCAGTGGCGATCTCGATCAGACGGACATGCTCGCCACGCTGCGCTTCAGCGACGGCGATCAACTGCCCTTGGGCTTGCGAGCCGGGATCTTCCACCCGCGCGGAGTGGTCGCCAATAAAGCATCCGGGTGTGCCGAACTGGGTGCCTTCGAACTCACCGAGCCTGATTCGCTGGCGCCCGGAAATTGGCTGCTGTTGCTATCAGTTGACGACCGTCCCGGCTTCGATCAGCTCAGTCTGGTGCTGATTGATCCGCGGCAGCGCCAGGTCATCGACCGCAGTGAGTATGTAGCGCCGATCAAGGATCCCGATGGCCGCCAGCAGCTCGCCGTGCGGGTCGACCGCAATCAGCTGCTGATCCGGCTGCAGCGCCGCTGGCTGCACGATACCGACACCGACTCCGCCGAGAATTCGATCGAGGATTGGTATCGGCTTCAAGTCGTCAATCAGCGCATTCGCGGGCGCTGGGCCGACTGAGCGTCATTCAAGCGGAAGCTTCGGGAAAATCCCGTTGTACTCATCGTTGTCGGCCTCGTAGGCGATGTATTCATTTACACGTGGAGCCTTTTGTATCCAGAGTCTGCCGCACTGTTCGCATTCCGCTACAGACTTGCTGCACCTGAGAAACCCGTCGGCCAGGATATCGGCAATGATTCCCTCGTGCCCCTTCTGCTCAAGTGTTTGCTTCCACTGATTGAAGGTCGCCACACCGTAGCGGCTGACCAGCCAGCTGCTGCCGGCGCCGGATTCGATGGCCAGAAAATACTCATTGATCTGCTTGGCCATGTCCGCCTGAAGGCAATCCCGACTCCATTGCCCAGTCAGGTAGCCTTCGGTGTCACCAGGATAGGTCCCGTCGCGCATGAGGTGCTCACAGGTGCA
>JAGRJL010000118.1:0-245 GCA_020442775.1 Lysobacterales bacterium
GCTGCGGGTCGCCCTGGCGACCACCCATCTGCCGCTGCGCGCGGTCGCAGACGCGATCGAAGCCGAAGGACTGACCCAGCGACTGCGGATCCTGCACCAGGGGCTGCAGCGCTGGTTCGATCTGCCCGCGCCAAGAATCGCGGTCCTCGGGCTCAATCCACACGCCGGCGAAGATGGCCTCCTGGGTCGCGAAGAAATCGAGGTGATCGGCCCGGTGATCAATGCGCTGAAAGAGGAGGGTCTGA
>JAGRJL010000118.1:468-1122 GCA_020442775.1 Lysobacterales bacterium
ATCGAACTGGCGATCGCCGGCTGCTCCGGACAGCCGATAGTAGCGAGCGGCGAAACGACCGATGTCTGAACCGAACGGCGCTCACCGCGCGCGCAAGCGCTTTGGTCAGAATTTCCTCAATGATCGGCAAATCATTGCGCGCATCGTGGCCGCGATTGCACCCGCGCCGGATGATCTCATGGTCGAAATCGGCCCCGGGCAGGCCGCGCTGACCGCGCCGCTGCTGCAGCGCCTGAATCGCCTCAAGGTGATCGAGATCGACCGTGACCTGGTCGCAAGGCTGCAGCAGCGTCCGCCACCTGGTGGTCAGCTGGAAATCATCCAGGCCGATGCCCTGAACGTGAATTTTGCGGAACTGGCGCCCCCGGGACAGCTTCGGGTGGTCGGCAACCTGCCCTACAACATCTCCACGCCGATCCTGTTTCATCTGCTCGACGCGCTGCCGACCATCCGCGACATGCATTTCATGCTGCAGCGCGAGGTGGTGGAACGGATGGCCGCCGCCAGCGGCAGCAAGGTCTATGGTCGCCTCAGCGTGATGCTGCAGGTGCGCTGTCGGGTGCAGCCGCTGTTCCTGGTGCCGGCAGCCGCATTTACCCCGGCGCCCAAGGTGGAATCGGCCATCGTTCGGCTGCAGCCGCTGGGAACCCAGCC
>JAGRJL010000118.1:1329-5690 GCA_020442775.1 Lysobacterales bacterium
AGAAATGACGCTCACGTGACTTCCATTTGTCATACGGCGGCAGTGGGCTTCTATAATCCGCCCCCGATGAAACCCAGCAATCACATTGAAGTTCGCGTGGACGCCTGCTTTCTGCCCGACCAATCGGCGCCGGATCAGCAGCGCTATGTGTTCGCCTATACCGTTCATCTACGCAACCGCGGCGAACAGGCGGCGCGGCTGATCTCTCGCCACTGGGTGATCACCGACGAGAACGACCAGGTACGCGAGGTCCGCGGCGAGGGCGTGGTCGGCGAGCAGCCGCTGATGCAGCCGGGCGAAGGCTTCGAGTACACCAGCGGCGCGGTGCTGGAAACCGCCACCGGGACCATGCACGGCAGCTATCGGATGCATGGCGCCGACGGCACCGAGTTTGATGCCGAGATTCCGGCCTTCGTGCTGACCATTCCCAGGGTGCTGCACTAGATGGCGGTCTACGCAATCGGCGACGTCCAGGGATGCCATGATCGCCTGCAGGCGCTGGTCGAGCGGCTGCAGTTCGATCCGGCCAACGACAGGCTGTGGTTCGTCGGCGATCTGGTCAACCGCGGCGGGCAGTCGCTGGAAACCCTGCGTTACATCAAGAGCCTGGGCGATGCCGCGGTGGCGGTTCTGGGTAATCACGACCTTCATCTGCTGGCCCAGGAGGTCAAGCCGGCCAAGCAGCGCCAGCGCAATCCGGATCTGGCCCGCATTCTCGAAGCCGAGGACGCCCGTGACCTGCTCGACTGGCTGCGCCATCGACCGCTGCTGCATCACGACCCGGAACTGAAGTTCGTCGCGGTACACGCCGGTATCGCCCCACAGTGGACCCTGGAGCAGGCCAAGGCCCGCGCCAAGCAGGTCGAGGATGAGCTGCGCGGACCCAACTGGAAGGGGGTCATCCAGCGCATGTACGGCAACGAGCCGCGCGCCTTTTCACGGCGCCTCAAGGGCATCCGCCGCACCCGCGCGATCATCAATACCTTCACCCGGATGCGCTACTGCGACACCCGCGGATCGATCAATTTCGAAGCCAAGGGCCTGCCCGGCACCCAGCCCCCCGGCTACTACCCCTGGTTCGAAGTCCCCGGCGGCAAACCGCGGGATTACAAGATGGTCACCGGCCACTGGTCCGCGCTCGGCCGCTTTCAGGGCATGAACCTGTGGTGCATCGATACCGGCTGTATCTGGGGCGGCAAGCTCACCGCCCTTCGTCTGGATGTCGATGAGCCGGAGTTCATCGCGGTGGAGGGACGGCCGGATTCGGGGAAGGGCAAGGGGCGCGGGGAAGATTGAGGGCCCATTCCAAGAGCAGGGCACAGGGCCCAGGGAATAGGGCCCAGCATTGGCGCGATGACGAATCTGGGCCCTGGGCCCTGAGCCCTGTGCCCTATGCCCGGCACCCTGTATCATGCCATCCCCCACCAATCCAGGACGCTACCCAATGACCATCCAAGTCGGAGACAACCTGCCCGAGGGCACCCTGCAGCTGGCCAACGATGGCCCGCAGCCGGTCAACGCCAGCGAGCTTTTTGCCGGCAAGAAAGTGGTGCTGTTTGCCGTGCCAGGTGCCTTCACGCCGACCTGCTCGGCCAAGCATCTGCCGGGTTATGTCGATCATTATCAGGCACTGAAGGACAAGGGCGTGGATACCGTGGCCTGTCTGTCGGTGAACGATGCCTTCGTGATGGGCGCCTGGGGCAAGAGCCAGAGCGTGCCCGAAGGGATCACCCTGCTGGCCGACGGCAACGGCAGCTATGCCAAGGCCCTGGGGCTGGAAATGGACGCCACCGGCTTCGGCATGGGCATCCGCGCCAAGCGCTTCGCGCTGGTCGCCGAAGACGGCAAGGTCACCCACCTGTTTGTCGAGCAGCCGGGCGAGTTCCGCGTGTCGTCGGCGGAAGCAGTGCTGGAAGCGATCTAAGACTTCACTTGAGGATCTGCGCGCAAGGCGCAGATCCTCATGGAGTTGCGGCAACTACTGTCCGATGGAGATCAGCTCCTGCACGGACTCATCCAGCGGCGGCGCACCGGGGAAATTGATCCGGGACACGCTTTCGGCGCGGATCACTTCGGCAACGTCAGCGCGGCTCCAGATCTTCTGTTCGGTCACGGTGGTCACCGGCCCCGCGTTGCTGATGATCTCGCGCTCCAGATAGCAGGCGTTATCGAAGGTACCGGCAGGGACTGTCACCGACTCGCGTCGAACCAGCTTGATTTTCTCCGTTGTAGCAACCGAGCCTGCACCAGTCGTCGTCACCACATAATCCTGGGAAAGCTGTTGGCCCAGCGGCGGTGCCAATGGCGTTCGCGGGAGCGGCGCGTAGGTCACGGTGGTATTGACCGTCCCGCCGGATACCAGCTCCTGACCAACGATCACTTCTTCGCCATTTTCGATTCTTCGATAGTCACGGGTCAGATCGCCGTTGGGTTGACGAATTTCGATCAGGGTCGCGCTTTGACCCTGGAACATGGCCGAACCAACCACGACATGCTCGAGTTCGCTGCTCGCGCCGCCGCTGGTGATTCGGACACGCCGAGTCTGGCCGACCACATGCTGCTCGGGGAAACAGGCATCGGGATTGCCGGTTCCACCGCCACCGCCGCCTGCCACCATGCAGATCGGCTTGGCCTCATCAGCGCCCACCACTACGAAGCGCTTGATCGCCTTGCTCTGGTCAACCCCGCCAATCACGTAGCGAAAAGTGCCGTTCTCGCCGTCGCTGAAGGTCAGCGTCGCGGTGCCGATCTCGGGCACCGGGAAAGTGGTGGCCGGCCCGGCGATCTGGCTCAGCGGGGTGCCGCTGACCGGGCGCTGCAGCGCGCCGCTGAAGCTGCCGTCGGGCTGACGGACCAAAGTGGAGGCGCTGATCCATTGATCGCGGCCACCCTCACCATAGGTGTACCAGAGCAGGAAGATCACGTCGCCCTGATGGGAGATGGTCAATCCCCAACCGGCCTCGCTGTCGTTCCACCACAGGTCGGAGTAGTTGCTGGCGCCGGCCCGGGATTCGGTGGTGCCTACACAGACCGGTGCCGCCGGATCGAAGGTAAAGCGCTCCAGCTGCTTGCTCTGGGTCACCCCGTTGATGGTGTAGGTCAGGGTCAGATTGCCGGACCCGTCGAAGGCCATGTTCGCGGTGCCAATCTCGGTGGCGGCGGTGAAGGCCTGCATCCCGTTGATTTGCTCGAACGGGGTGCCGGCGACCCGATAGACCGACCCGGAGAAGCTGCCGTCGGTCTGTGGTGCACCTTCGACGGTCAGGAACATCGCCTTGCCGTCATCGGCATAGCTGTACCAGGTGCCATAGAGCAGGTCGCCCTGATGCAGCACGTTGAAACCCCAGCCGGGCTCGTTGGCATTCCAGTAGGTGTAGCTGTAGTTGGTGATCTGCGCCTGAGCGGTTGACCAACCCGCCAGCCACAGGGCCACACCCAGCAACAACCCAATCCCCAATCGTCGATCCCTGGCACCCATGCTTCACCCCTGTGTGAGCCCATAAAGTCCGGCAATCTAGCGAAGATTCGGGTGTACGTTGTGGTCAGCCTTGTCAATGATTGTGTCAGCGCGGTGCAGATCCTTCCGGTGCGGCCGCAACCTCCAGCAAATAGCGATAGACCCCGTAGACAACCTCTGACATCGCCACGTAGTCCAGTCGATCTGCAGTGTCGCCGGCATCGTGATACTGCAGATTCCGCATGAACGCGGTGTCGGTCACCATCACTGCCGGATAGCCATGTAGCCAGAAGTTGCGGTGATCGGAGAAGCCGATTTCTTCGATCAAATCCGGAGCGTTGACCGAGTACGCCGGCAGATCGGTGTGTCGGTTGATTGCCGCCTTGACCGCGTAGGCGCTGTTGCCGGAGAACTGCTCCACGACGGCGATGAAATTCCCGCGACTGGGATAGAACCAGGCCAATACCGGATTGGGGTAAAGCTGGGACCCCGGCTCGTCGCTGAAATAGCCGATCATCTCCAGGGAAATCATGAGTTTGACTTCCCGTCCGGCCAGCGAGCGCGCATGCACATGGCTGCCCATGTCCGGCCCGGGGAAGTGCGGCGGCTCTTCCAGCGCATAGGACGCCAGCAGCACTCGATGCTTGAGCGGCTGACCCGCAAGCAGCCTGGCCAGCTCCAGTAGCCCGGCGACCCCGCTGGCGTTGTCGTCGGCGCCGGGCGTAGTCGATACCGCGTCATAATGCGCGCCGACGACATAAACCTGCTCGCTGTCGGGACCGAAGCTGGCAATCAGATTGCGGTAGGGCTGACCATCCACCCGAAAGCGCTGGCTCTCGACCTCGGCGCTGTAGAGCGACAGTTGCTGCTCAATGAAGATGGCAACTGCTTCGGTATGCTCGAC
>JAGRJL010000119.1:0-1057 GCA_020442775.1 Lysobacterales bacterium
TTCGTGCCGAGCACTTCGGCGGGTGAGGTGATTGAACCGATTTCGGGTCCGGCGTCGACTTTTGGCGGTAGTATCCTGAACTTGGGAAACTGAGGCAGACCTGCGGGTCGATGGCGCACCGCCAGCCAGGCAATGGCTGCAGGCTGCGGGGCGAGGTTTGGCAAAGCGGAGGTCCAAGGACGGTGCTGGCAAAGGACGTATCACAGCAAGCTGCCGAGCTGAGGCAAGCCTTCTTGAGGCATCTTCCCCGGCGCGTGGATTTGCTGCAGAAAAAGGGCCACCGCCTGATCCGCGGCCCCTGGGATGTCAATGCGGCCGCGCTGCTGTTGAAGGAAGTGCAGCAACTGGCCGGAGCGGCCGGCAAACATGGGCTGGTTGATTCCAGTGACCGGCTCTACCAGCTGGAGCTGCGCCTGGCCGGCTTCATGGAGAATTTGACCGTCCCCGACGATAGTCAGCGGCGTCTGCTCGAGACCCTGGTCACCCAGCTCCAGGTCGAAGCGCCCGCGGCGGAGAGCAAGTCGCACAGCACCAGAGATCTGATCGTCAAGGAGGTGCATCCGGGTCAGCGGCCGATACTGATCACCCCACCAGGAGACTATTGGCGACGCTTCAGCGTGCGTGAAGTCGAGCCAATGGACACCTCCAACACGCCAACTGCCCCGGCGGTGCGGCTGAAGGCGGTGGATGAACCGCCGCGTACCGAAGTGCTGCAAAGCGCCGACGGCAATCCGATTCTGGTGATGGGGGAGCTGCAGCCTCCCGAGCTGGAGCCGATCATCGCCGGACTGCCGAAGTCCGAGGTGGAGGCCAATGCGCCGGAGCCAGAGCCCGATGAGGACGAGGGGCTGGCTGCGGCCGCTGATGCAGTCGTGGAAGCAGGGCGCGAGCCCCAGGAGAAGCCGCGACGCGTCTTTTACCTGGCCGATATCAGCCCCTTCGCACGGGAGCTGTTGACCGAGCTGCTGCGTCTGGGTTTCTCTGTGGAGCGGGTGGAAAGCGTCGAGGAGCTCAAGGAGATGCTCGGCTCGCTGGCGCCCGATCTGATCGTGATCGA